>NZ_VMKV01000042.1:0-26451 GCF_013276335.1 Streptococcus sp. 2100
AGTGCTTTGAGCAGCCTGCAGCTAGTTTCCTAGTTTGCTCTTTGATTTTCATTGAGTATAAAATAAGCAAATCAGTAAGAAACCCACGACAAGATAATCCTGACGCGGGTTGTAGTTTCAACAAATGTCAATTGACCTGACTAGCAATCTGTAAGAGTGCCTTTTCAAAAAGGAAACCTTTTTCATAGAGTCCTGTCTTAATCTGATAGTCTGTCTCAATCAAGTAGGAAATTACTTGCTTCAAAAAGCTCAAAGAAAGTCCTCTTGAATCTCTCAGCGCAAACTTGATTTGATAGGGATTAGGATTGCGTCCGAGAAAACTTCCTAGACTACTTGCAGTCTGAGATTCTGTTTGCCCAGACTCCGCCAAAATCTTCACCTGAGTAAAAGTCCGAAATTGTCCTAGCATGACTGCAATCAGTTTGATTTCATCTTCACCTTGCAAGGTCAAATCTCTAACCAAATCGCGCGCCTGATCCATCTTTTTAGTCAGAATAAACTGAGTTAAATCAAAAATATTGTCCTGTAAGGTCTTGGGAATTGCGTTAACAATATCCTCTTCCTCGATAACAGAGTCTTCCTTATAGGACTGTAAAAAGAGGAGATTTTTCTGGATTTCGCTAAATTGAAAACCCGACTTGACGAGAAGATTTTCAAAAGAATTATTGGTAAACTGCAGACCTTCTTTCTGGCTCCACTTTTGGAAATACTGGCGTAATTCTTGTTCTTTGGCTTCTACTGCATCAAAGACCTTGGCATCACGCTTAAGTAATTTTACCAGCCGTCTTTTGCTATCCAGCTTTCCTTCCGCAAAGATCAACAACTTGGTTGTTGGTGAAGGGTTATCAAGGTATTCCTCAAACGACTTGAGTTCATCATCTGTTAAAAAGCGTTTCTTGGCTGTTGTGATATCTACAAAATGGTCTAATATCACGATTTTCTCATCCGCAAAGAAAGGAAGGCTGACTAACTCCAGTTCCACATCCTTGTAGACCACTTCTTTCATATCAAAGTAGGCAAAGTTGAGATCAGCAGAATCATAGCCAATCTGTTTCAATACTTGACTCTTCATCACTTCAAACTGACCCTGATCTGTCCCTGTAAAAAGGCTCAGGCTAGGTAAATTTGATAAAGTCAACTTCTGACTCTCTTCAATGGCTAGCATCTTCTCTCCTTTCTTCTGATTTTTCGATTTAATTTAGTCAATATAGCGCAATTTCCCACGGAAATCTTCTAAGCTCTCGTATACTTTTTCCGCCATGATTGCTTTTAGTTCATTGGTAATGCGGTCAAAGGCACCGACGCCTTCTTTGTGAAGGGTGGTTCCCACCTGCACCATACTCGCTCCACAGAGAATATGTTCAAAGGCATCACGACCAGTCAACACGCCACCTGTTCCAATGATTTGGATCTGGGGATTTAAGCGTTGATAAAAGGCGTGAACATTAGCTAAAGCAGTTGGTTTGATGTATTCTCCACCAATTCCACCAAAACCATTCTTAGGCCGAATAACGACAGATTCGTCTTCTATATAGAGGCCGTTTCCGATAGAGTTAACGCAGTTGACAAACTTGAGCGGATACTTGTTGAAAATAGCTGCCGCTTGGTCAAAGTGAACAATATCAAAATATGGTGGCAATTTAATTCCAAGAGGTTTGGTGAAGTAGGCAAACACCTCTGCCAAAATCCGGTCTGTTGTCTCAAAATCATAGGCAATCTGAGGTTTACCTGGAACATTTGGACAGGAAAGATTTAGCTCAGTCAGACCACGAAAATCACTCTCTTGGACTTTTTTCAAGATAGTATGGGTTTCCTCTGGAGACATTCCAACCAGAGATAAGAAGAAAGTTCGGTTTGGCTCTTTTTCCTGTAAATCCAAAAGATAATCCAAATAATAGTCTAAGCCCTTATTTGGCAAGCCCATAGAATTGATAGAACCAAGTGGGACATCTTGATAGCGTGGCTCAGGATTTCCCTGACGAAAGTCCAAGGTTGCTGTCTTAGTAACAAAGGTTCCTGCCGCTGAGTTTTTGACCTCTTCTAACTCCTCTATCGTCATACAAGCCACACCTGCTGCATTCATCAAGCAATTGTCAAACTCAAAACCAGCAATTTGTGTTTTCGTTGATACCATGATTCTAATCCTCCAGATTCTTTTTATTGCTAATATTATACCATAATTTTAATTCTAGGTTTACTAGATTCTGTGGTTCTATCTATTTATTCGGAAAAGAAAGTCTAGTGCAGAAGTCATGTTATGGAAACAGCTAGTGTATTGGAAGTTTGAACAAGACTTGGGTCACAGACTTTTGAATGAAGTCCAAGCAACAAGGAGAAATCTCAACCATGAGTCCATTCCATGACTCTGTTACTCTAGAAAACCTTGCAATAGTCAAGTGATAACGAATAAAACTTTGGATTGAAATATCTCCATGATTATCTATTACGAGGAGAAATCTCAACCTTTGGCATTTTTAAAGAAATACATGTAAATCTCTACTTTCGCAAAATGGATTTTCAGAACAGTATCCCAGTATAGTTAAAAACTATAAAAAAGAGAGGAAGTCCCCCTCTTAAGATTTTATTTGACTGCTTCTTTTAAAGCGTCTACCTTGTCCAAACGTTCCCATGGAAGGTCAATATCTGTACGTCCCATGTGTCCATAAGCTGCTGTTTGACGGTAAATTGGACGCTTGAGGTCCAGCATTTGGATAATTCCTGCAGGGCGAAGGTCAAAGATTTGACGGGCTGCTTTTTCAAGCTTGCTTTCAGCTACTGTTCCTGTACCGAAAGTATCGATACGAACAGAAACAGGTTGGGCAACACCGATAGCGTAGGCCAATTGAACTTCTGCCTTCTTAGCAAGACCGGCTGCAACGAAGTTCTTGGCAATATAGCGAGCTGCATATGAGGCAGAACGGTCCACCTTAGTCGCATCCTTACCAGAGAAGGCACCACCACCATGACGAGAGTAGCCACCATAAGTATCTACAATAATCTTACGACCAGTCAAACCTGAGTCCCCTTGAGGACCACCGATTACAAAACGACCTGTCGGATTGATAAAGAATTTTGTCTTATCATCGAGATAAGAAGATGGAATAACTTCTTTGATGACCTTGTCAATCACATCTTGATGGATTTGTTCATTAGTAGCCTCTGGATCATGCTGAGTAGAAATAACGACTGTATCTACACGTACCGGACGGTCATTTTCATCGTACTCAACTGTAACTTGTGATTTTGCATCTGGACGGAGATAGCTAATTTCTCCAGATTTACGAAGTTCTGCCAGACGACGAACCAATTTATGACTGAGTGAGATTGGCAATGGCATGAGCTCTTCTGTTTCATCCACTGCAAATCCAAACATGAGCCCTTGGTCTCCAGCACCGATCAAATCAAGTGGATCTTGGTCTGCATTTCCACGAACCTCCAAGGCTTCGTTAACACCTTGGGCAATATCTGGTGACTGCTCAACAAGTGACGGATGAACTCCCACTGTCTCAGCAGAAAAACCATATTCTGTATTGGTATAACCAATCTCTGCAATGGTATCACGAACCACACGGTTAATATCCACATAGGCATTTGTAGAAATTTCACCAAAAACGTGGACGGAACCAGTATAGACAGCTGTCTCAGCAGCAACGTGCGCCTCTGGATCCTCTGCTAAAATAGCATCCAAAATCGCATCTGAAATTTGGTCTGCAATCTTATCTGGATGCCCCTCAGATACAGATTCAGACGTGAATAATTTACGTTCTGACATAAAAATGTCCCCCCTTAAAAATAGTGTTATAGAGTTACAAAGTACTGGTAGGAAAACTCTTAGTGATAAATGCCTACCATCTTATCGGGACTATATAACTTTATCATTATACCATTTTTTAGCGCAATTTGCAGTCTTTAATGTGATATTTCGGTTTAGATAGTTCGTTCTCATAAAGCAAAAAGTTGGAGTTCAGTACTCCAACAATTTCTATTAAAATGTTTGGCGTTTCGCTTTACGCTCTGCACGACCGCGAGCGCGATTTTCAGCACGCTTGGTTTTGCGGCGCTTTTCATCAACCGCCCATTGAATTTTCTTCTTATAACCCGGTTTGACTTTTTTCTTTTTCTTTTTGACCAGACCAATCATTTCAATATCAAGCTTATCTTGCTTCTTCTCACGATTAGCACGACGATCACGGTCATAGGTATCTTGGAATTCTCCATCTTTGACCATCTTAGGAGTAAACTTGATTCCCAATTTCTCCAACTCACGGATATCCGAGTCATCACTTGGCTGATAAAGGGTAATGGCTGTGCCTGGTAGGCCATTTCTTCCAGTACGACCAACTCGATGAACAAAGAAGGACAAATCTTGCGGAATGGCATCATTGATGACATGGCTGACACCTTCAATGTCAATCCCACGCGCTGCCAAGTCTGTTGCGACAATGTACTCAAAATCCAGATTTTTCACCTGATTCATGATACGCTTGCGCTCACGAGGGGCAATATCCCCATGAATTTTTGCCACCTTCAAGCCTTGAGCAGTCAGGTAAGAATGCAATTCATCAGCACGCGTTTTAGTGTTAACAAAAATCATTGCCAAATACGGTTGCATCAACTGAGTCAACTGGTAAATTTGAGCATTCTTATCACGTCCCTTAGTAGAAATCAACCAATTATCAATGGTATCAGAAATGATCGTTTTGGTCTTGATTTTCTCCATAACTGGATTTGATAAGTATTTTTTCAAGAATGGTTGCAGTTTTTGCGGAATAGTCGCTGAGAAGACCATGAATTGCAAGTCTTTTGAAAGACTGCCAGCAATCTTATCAACAGTTTCCAAGAATCCCATATCCAAGGTCATGTCTGCTTCATCAACAACAAAGGTCTTGGCCTTGTGAATAGCCAAATCACCGGATTTAACCAAGTCGTAAATACGGCCTGGTGTTCCAATAACAATATGAGGCTGATTGCTTGCCAATTTCTCAATCTGACGAGCCTTATCCGTACCACCCACATAATTAACCACACGAACTTCCACGTCTGAGTGGGCAGCAATCTGACGGGCTGCTTGGTAAATTTGAGTAGCCAACTCACGACTCGGTGCAGTAATCACTGCCTGTACACTATCGCTAGCTTCATCTAATTGCTGGAAAATCGGTAACAAGAAAGTGTGAGTCTTACCTGAACCTGTTTTTGATTCTCCAACCAAATCTCTACCTGCCAAAACAATAGGAATCAATTTGTCTTGCACCTCTGTTGGAGCTGTAAATTTTAACTCCTCCAAGGCCTCTCTAATATAGTTTTTAAATTGAAATTTCGTAAATGACATAATATCCTCTATTCTATCTATCTTATCAATTATACCATATTTTATTCCATTACAGTAGTCTCACTTATTTAGGCTATTTCCAGTAGCTTCTCTAATAATAAAAAGGCTAGAATTTCATGGTTCCAACCTCTTTTCATACTCAATGAAAATCAAAGATCAAACTAGGAAACTAGCCGCAGGCTGTACTTGAGTACGGCAAGGCGACGTTGACGTGGTTTGAAGAGATTTTCGAAGAGTATCAGTTATTATTTCCAGTTTAAAATAGCACTCAAGCCATAGTGATCACTGACTTGTGGACTCTTGTTACCATCAAATACGACATGTAAATTTTCCACCGCTAACTCTTTGGTAGTAAAGACATAATCGATTCGAAGGGGTTCAGTGTTCCCTTTCCAGCCATCAATTTCTGGTGGAACGGTATAGCTACCGCTTTTCTCTTGAGCAACTTCAAAAGCGTCTTGTAAGCCTAATGGACTAGCCAAAATAGCTTGGTAGCCTTCCTGTCCAGCTGGGTTGTTGAAATCTCCAGCTAGTAAAAGTGGCTTGTTCAATTCTTTCAAGACATTCTCAAATCGTGCCCATTCTTCTTGGAAACCTTTATCCCACCAAGAAAGGTGGACACTTGCAACTGCAAGCTCCTTACCATCAACTACAGTTTCAGCCAAAGCAACACGACGAGTATGATAGTCTGTTGGATCATCCACATCTGAAACCAAAATTTCTCTGGCTTCAATAGGTTTTTTAGACAAGATAGCTACACCTTCATGGTAGCGATCATAACCGATATGGTTATAGGCCCAAGTCCAGTAGTAATTTTTCCCTTGCTCAGACAACTTTTCAACCAAGAGTCTAACATAGTGATCTTGGTGAATAGGCTCAGCTGCTGGCAAAGCTTGATAAAGGTCATTAACCTCCACCTCTGGCGAAGTGATCTCCTGATTGATTTCTTGGAAACAAATCAAATCATAGTCTTTTTCAAGAATATCCTCAAGCAAAATCTGGAATTTTTCCTCAGCTTCTTTTTCCATCCAACTATGAGTATTGAGTGTTAAAAATTTCATTCTTTTCTCCCAAAATAAGAGGTTGGAATACAGCTTCCAACCTCAAGTATATTACAATTCTACTTTAGCAACTGCTGTTTTAGCTGCAAGAGAACCTGTTTTTTCTAATTTAACTGATTTAATTGCATCACCATTTGTGAAGACAACTACTGTTGAAGTTTCACGTCCTGCTGCACGGATAGCATCCAAGTCAGCTGTGACAAGGAGATCTCCTGCTGCAACTTTTTGTCCTTCAGCAACATGAACTGTAAATGGTTTACCTTCAAGACTTACTGTGTCCAAACCAATGTGAACCAATACTTCAAGACCTGATTCAGTCACAATACCAAGAGCATGTTTTGTTGGGAAGATGCTTGATACAGTACCTGAAACTGGAGATACAATGTTTCCATTTGCAGGTTCTACTGCAAATCCATCACCCATCATTTTTTGAGCAAATACTGGATCTTTTACTTGTTCCAAAGCAACAACTTGACCGTCTGCTACTGAGTAAACTTCCTCAGTAAGACCTTTGAAGTGAACAGTGTTTTGTTGTGCTTCAGTCATTTGGCTTGGAAGAGTTTCAGGAATGATTTCACCTGAATCAAGGATATCTTGGATATCAGATTTCAATACGTCAGCTTTTGGTCCGTAGATAGCTTGAACCCCTTGTCCTTTCATGACAAGACCCATAGCTCCTTCTGCTTTCCATTGCTCTGCATTTCCTACTTTATCTGCATCTTTAACAGTTACACGAAGACGAGTCATACATGCGTCAACATCAACGATGTTTGCACGTCCACCAAGAAGGTTGATAATATTTACAGCTTGAGAACCTGCTGCAACTTTCACTTCGCTGCTAGATTCTTCTGAACCTTCAGCAGTTTCGTAGTTTCCGTTACGCCCTGGAGTTGCGTAGTTGAATTTTTGAATCATGAAGTTTGCGATAAAGTACATGATTACGGCAAAGAGAACAGTTACCCAAACGAAGTTAATGATATCCATACCGATACCAGCACTGATTGCAATAGGTGTACGAGTCAAGAACTCGATTGAACCGAATGAGTGCATACGTAGGTTTACAACGTCAGCCATAGCGAAGGCAGCACCTTGAACAAGTGAGTAAACAAGATACATAGGTGTTGCGACGAACATGAACATGTATTCGATTGGTTCAGTAACCCCTGTCAAGAATGTTGCAAGAGCTGTCGCAATCATCATACCTTTATATTTGTGTTTCTTGTCAGCATCGACATTACGGTAGATAGCCACGATCACACCCATCAAGATACCGAATGAACCGATCATTTGTCCAACTTTAAAACGAGCTGGGTGAACAGTATCTAACAATTGTTGGTAGTGACTTGCATCTGTACCTTTGAGGTTTACAAGGTCTGTTACCCATGCAAGCCATAGTGGGTCTTGACCGAATACTTGAGTACCTTTAGCTGCACCAGTTAAAATGTCATAAGTACCACCAAGAGCTGTGTAGTTCATTGGGATAGTCAACATATGGTGAAGACCAAATGGCAAGA
Organism: Streptococcus sp. 2100; assembly: GCF_013276335.1. NCBI lineage: Bacteria > Bacillati > Bacillota > Bacilli > Lactobacillales > Streptococcaceae > Streptococcus > Streptococcus sp. 2100. The sequence goes on from NZ_VMKV01000042.1 coordinate 7,905, forward strand.
GCAAACGTTCCAAAGTACCATACAAGAATGGTGCAAGGATTGGTGCAGTTTCTTGTGAGTTGGCAATCCAAATACCAAAGCTATTGATACCAGTTTGCACAAGTGGCCAGAAAGCTGAAAGTAGAATTGCAGCAATTACTGAACGAAGAATAACTACAAATGGTACAAAACGTTTTCCGTTAAAGAATGAAAGTGCATCAGGAAGCTTACGGAAGTTATAGTATTTATTGTAAGCAGTTGCTCCAATAAAACCAGAAATAATCCCTACGAATACACCCATGTTAAGTGCTGGAGCTTCCATAACACTAATGAAGTAATCAGCAACTTTGATTGATCCACCAAAGAGAGTTGTTACCATAGCTTCTGGATTCTTCAACATGTCTCCTGATACACCAAAGATTGTACCAGTGATACGGTTGATTAGGATAAAGGCAAGACCTGCCGCAAACGCACCACCAGCACGTTCCTTAGCCCAGCTTCCTCCAATAGCGAGGGCAAACAAGATATGAAGGTTAACGATAACCCCCCAACCGATTTGCTCTAGGACACCACCAGTAATAACGAGTGGAGCAAAGTTAGGGTTAATCATCACGATAGACTTACCGATTGAAATCATCAAACCAGCAGCCGGCATAACCGCGATAACCACCATCAAAGCCTTACCGAATTTTTGCCAAAATTCGAAAGACAAGACATTTTTGAATGTATCTTTCATCATTCAAATCTCCTTTATTTTTATTTAGGCAAACGTTTTACGAAAACGTTTGCACCTTTTATGATTTAATCATACCACTTTAATTTTTTTTTGTAAAGGCTTTTATTCAAAAAAATCCTCTTTTTTCAAAAATTTTCTAGGTGCTAAATTTCAAGTTCAAATTAGCCATCAAGAATCTTCTCTGAGCAACTTCTTTATACTCTTCGAAAATCTCTTCAAACCACGTCAGCGTCGTCTTACCGTATATATGTGACTGACTTTCTACAACCTCAAATCAGTATTTTGAGCATCCTGTGGCGAGCTACCTAGTTTGCTCTTTGATTTTCATTGAGTATTAGAAGTCCCTTTTCTAAAATTTTTGTAGCAAAAAAGGAGATTTTACAACCTCCTCATAAAAGTAATTATTTTACCTAAATTTTCAAGAATCGACGCATGGATATTCCTGATCCCAGTGAACCAATAAAAATTCCAATCACAAATAGTAGGGCAATCATCAACGGACTAAATAAATCTGGACTAATCATAGATAGATTTTGTCCTACCAACGATTTGTTAACAGATTGGTAAACCATTTGATAAACAATAAAGACCAAAACAGATGGTGCGATAGCTCCCAATAAACCGATAAAGGCTCCTTCTAACAAGAACGGTCCACGAATATAACTGTTTTTAGCTCCGACCAAGCGCATGATTTGAATTTCGCGACTGCGGGAAATAATAGTAATACGAATGGTATTTGAAATCAAGAAAACTGCGACAAAAATTAACAAGGCAGCAATCCCTAGTCCCCAAACACGGATAAATGAAGCTAACTTGAAGAGTCTTTCTGTATTGGCACCGCCATCTTGAACCTCAGAGACACCTTCAATTTTTTTAGCATCTTCGGCTATAGTTTTTACATCATTTGGAGTATTTGCCTCTACAATATAGGCATCATAGAGAGGATTGGCATCTCCTTCAAAGATTTTCCAGTTATCTCCCATTGTCTCGGTTAACTTTTCATATTGTTCTTCTTTACTTGAAAAGGTAACACTCTTAACCGTAGACATGTTCTTCAAAGAATCATATACCTTGTGGTAGTCATTATTTGTAACAGTTTGACCTTCTTTTTCAATTGTCTGACTGTTATCTTCCACATCCTTTCGGATATAAACTACTACACGGACATTATTTTCAATATCTGTAGCTAGTTTCGCTGTATTAAAAATAACAGATGCAAATATTGCCACCAAGGTCAAAGTAATCATGACTGAACTGACAGCAGCTACTGTCATCCAACCATTTCGTTTCAAACTTTTTAAGGCTTCAAATAAATGGCGAAAAAATCTACTAATCATCGTATCCATACTCTCCTTTTGATTCGTCACGAACAACACGGCCATTTTCAATGGCAATGACACGGTGGCGCAAGGTATTTACAATCTGGCTATTATGAGTCGCCATCAAAATAGTTGTCCCTTGTAGGTTAATCCGTTCCAAGAGATTCATAATTTCCCATGAATTATCAGGGTCCAGGTTTCCTGTTGGTTCATCGGCTATCAATACTTTTGGATTGTTTACAATAGCACGTGCAATCGCAATCCGCTGTTGCTCTCCACCTGAGAGCTCATTTGGGAAAGAACGAACCTTGTGCTTCAACCCAACCAAGTCTAAAACTTCCATCACACGTTTTTTGATATTACGGCGATTTTCCCCGATTACTTCCATAGCGTAAGCAATATTTTCATAGACAGTTTTCTTTGGTAACAATTTATAATCCTGGAAGACAACCCCAACACTACGACGTAGAAGCGGGACATCTTTCTTTTTGATCTTAACCAGATTAAAACCAGCAACTGATAGGCTTCCTTTATCGATTTTTACTTCACGATACAGAGAACGAATAAAGGTTGACTTCCCTGCTCCTGAAGGTCCTACGATGTAAGCAAATTCCCCCGGTTGAACGCTGACCGAAACACCGCGTAGGGCAGTCGTTCCGTTGTCGTATTTTTTAACGACATCTCTCATTTCAATGATTGACATGTGAGTTCCTTTCTATCTTAGCTGATTCGCCACTTGAGATAGGCATCGATAAAACCATCTAGGTCTCCGTCCATAACCTTATCTACCTGAGCAACCTCAAAGCTAGTTCGGTGATCTTTTACCATAGTATAAGGAGTGAAGACATAAGAACGGATTTGGCTTCCCCATGTGATTTCTTTTTTCTCACCCTTGAGGGAATCTACCTCCGCAGCTTTCTTTTCTTGCTCCATTTGATAGAGCTTAGCCTGCAACATCTTCATGGCACGATCTCTATTTCCATACTGGGTACGATCCACTGTTGATTGAACAACAATTCCAGTTGGAATGTGGGTTAAACGTACACCTGTTGAAACCTTATTGACATTTTGTCCACCGGCACCACCTGAACGGAAGGTATCCATCTTGATGTCATCTTCCCGGATTTCCACTTCAATGGTATCGTCCAACTCAGGCATCACTTCTACGGATGTGAAAGATGTATGGCGACGTTTGGCAGAGTCAAATGGTGAAATTCGCACCAAACGGTGTACCCCCATTTCTGACTTGAGAAGACCATAGGCATTAGGCCCTTCAAATGATAAGGTTACTGACTTGATACCAGCTTCATCCCCTGCTTGGTAATCCAATACTTCCACTTTAAAGCCTTTAGCATTACCATAACGAGTATACATACGAAGCAACATATCACCCCAGTCCTGAGCCTCAGTACCACCAGAACCTGGATGGATTTCCAAGATGGCATTGTTGTGGTCATAAGGTTCTGACAAGAGTAGAGTCATCTCATAGCTGGTCATCATCTTATCAAGTTCGGCTAACTGCTCTACCAGTTCTTCTTGAACTGACTCGTCTTCAGCTAAAAAGTCCAATAAAATTTCGACTTCATCCTGCAACTCTTCCATTTTGTGGAAGGTGTTATAGGTGTTTTTTAATTCATTTAATTCTTGCGACGTTTTTTGGGCCGCAATATTATCATTCCAAAAATCAGGTTCTGTCATCTTGTTTTCCAAGATGGCAATCTCTTCCTCTAGCCCTTCGAGGTCAAAGAGACCCCCTGAAAGAAGCTAATTTTTCACGATTTGCGTCAATTTTTTGACGGATTACTGAAATGTCCATAAATACTCCTTTTTTACATCATTTCATTATAGCATATTTTATCATTTCTTTCCATCTTTTGCTATAATCCCTTTTTTATGAAAAAAGAAGCCTTTCGGCTTCCCTTCTTACAAGACTTTTGCTGAAGTGCGAGTGATTTCTTCCACTTGAATACCATTTGCTTCAAATTTTTCTTTCAAGGCTGGTAAATCAATTGATCCATCGATTTGCACTTCGATAATGACCTTACCATCCTTACGCGGAATATTGACTGTATGGGAGATATTCAAATTTTCTTCAACGATTAGAGAAACAATCTTACCAAGAACGCCAACTTCATCTTCTGTAACAAAGCGCACACGAATTCCTTCTTCTCCATAACCAGCAATTTCAAGAAAGGCTTGGAAAACGTCACGGTCCGTAATAACCCCATAGACTTGATGGTTATCTACTACAGGAAGAATACCAATCTTGTTTTTCAACATCAGATAAGTTGCATCTTCTAGACTCGCATAGCCTGAAACAGTGACAACATCGCGAATCATGACATCTTTTACTTTTGTCTTATTTAGAAGATAATTCATCTCATAGATAGAAAGACTGGTTGCTTTTGATGGGCTAGCTTGGGCAATGGTTCCCTCAGTTACCAAACCAACCAATTGATCATTTTCGATAACAGGCAAGCGGTGCAACCCTTGCTCTCTCATCAAATCTGCTGCATGAGATACTGTTGTATCTGGACTAATATAAACTACCTTGCGGGTCATAAAATCTTTAACTGCCATGAGACTTCTCCTTTTCTATTCTTATCCCTATTATACAATCTTTTTGCAAATCTATCAAACGCTTACATTTCTTTTTCAAAATTCAGAAAAGTATGAATAACCTAGCAAAAAGAGCTCTGAAATCGAGCTCTGTGAATGAAGGTAAGATACGTTTCATTCGATTTTTTCAATTATTAGAAATTAACCTTTTAATGTAGATGATGATTACTTCGTAATCTCCATCTGCAACCTAAACTAGTCTCCCAGACTAGTTTAGCCACCTAGATATGCTTTTCTGACTTCTTCTGATGAAGCGAGTTCTTTTCCTGTTCCTGATAGGACGATTTTTCCTGTTTCCAATACATAGCCTCGGTCAGAGATTGCAAGTGCTTTATTGGCATTTTGTTCAATCAAGAGGACGGTTGTTCCTTGTTGCTGGATATCTTGAATGATATCAAAAATCTCTTGGATAAAGATTGGGGCAAGTCCCATTGATGGTTCATCTAAAAGAAGAAGTTTTGGTGTTGACATAAGAGCGCGTCCCATGGCAAGCATTTGTTGTTCCCCCCCTGAAAGAGTAGCTGCATCTTGGTTCTTCCGTTCTTCAAGACGTGGGAAGCGTGAAAAGACCTTCTTCAAGTTAGCTTGATTTTCTTCACGATTTTTCTTCAAAAAAGCTCCCATTTCAAGATTTTCCATAACAGTCAAGCCAGGAAAGACGTGGCGTCCTTCTGGAACTTGTGAAAGACCACCTGCCACGATTTTCTGAGCCGGCATTTTTTGGATTTCTTGACCTAAAAATTCAATCTTTCCAGAGCTTGGTCTAACCAAACCTGACAAGGTACGGAGAATGGTTGTTTTACCAGCACCATTGGCACCGATAAGGGAAACAACTTCTCCTTCATTCACTTCAAAGCTTACATCACGGACTGCTTGGATCATACCGTAATGCACAGAAAGATTATCAACTTTTAACATAGACATTAGGCTTCACCTCCTAGATAAGCTTCGATAACGCGTTTATTGGTCTTAATTTCGTCTGGAGTTCCTTGAGCAATTAAACGACCATATTCAAGTACGTAGATACGTTCTGTAACTTCCATGACCAGATTCATATCGTGTTCAATCAGCATGATTGTAATCTTAAATTCATCTTTGATGCGACGAATTAACTCAGTCAATTCCGCTGTTTCCTGCGGGTTCATACCTGCGGCTGGTTCATCTAAAAAGAGAATTTTAGGTTCCGTAGCGAGGGCACGAACAATTTCCAAACGACGTTGTTGTCCGTAGGCGAGGTTTTTAGCAAGAGTCTCTGCATCACCATCTAAATCAAAGATTTTCAGCAATTCTAAAGCTTTAGATTTTAATTCTTTTTCACTCTTGTAAAAAGCTGGTAAGCGTAAGAAACTAGCAAAAACATGTTGTTTGTGATGGTTGGCAAAGGCAATCAAAACATTGTCCAAAACGGTTAAATCTTTAAAGAGACGGATATTTTGGAAAGTACGTCCAAGTCCTAAAGAAGCAATCTTATAAGGTGCCTTTCCATTCAAAAGGTGACCATCTAGGGTTACTGTTCCCTCGCTTGGTTCATAAACACCCGTCAAGAGGTTGAAAAGAGTGGTTTTCCCAGCTCCGTTTGGACCGATTAGTCCAACCAGTTCCCCTTCGTTCAATTCAAGAGTCACATCTCCAACAGCTGTTAGACCGCCAAAATGTTTGGTTAACTGTTTTACTTCAAGTAATGCCATTAGTTTTATTCCTCCTTCTTAGATTTTTTAAAGAAACGTGATAGGCTCAATTCCCATGTTCCAAGGAGTCCACCTGGTCTGAAAATCATTACCAAGACCAAGGCCAAAGCGTAAATAATCATACGCACACTAGCTACGTCTTGGAGAAGCATATTCAAAATTCCCAGAACAATAGCCGATACAATGGCACCTGTAATGGAACCAAGTCCACCAAAGACAACAATAATCAAAACGTTGATTGAGTTGATGAAAGTGTAATCTTTCGGTACAACTGAACCGATAAATCCTGCCTGAAGTGACCCTGCAATACTCGCAGTAATGGCACCAAAGACAAAAGCGATGATTTTAATTTTAGTCGTATTAACCCCAACTGACTCAGCAGCGATTTCATCCTCACGAACAGAGAGGGTTGAACGACCAATTGGACTACGCAAGAAGTTCAAGGTTGCAATGGTTGTAATCACAACAAAGAAGTAAACCATTTGCCAAGTTGTAAAGTTTGGAATTCCCAAGATACCTGCCGCACCATTTGTAAGGCTTCCGCCATTGATGATAAAGATACGGATAATTTCAGAAACACCTAGAGTTGCTACTGCAAGATAGTCCCCCTTCAAACGCAAGGTTGGAATTCCGACAAGCAAGGCAACTGCTCCTGAAAGTAAAGCCCCTATCAGCATGGCTCCAAAGAAGGCACCGTAGGTTGGTGATTTAGAACCAATAATAGCTGCTGCATAGGCACCAATCGCCATGAAACCAGCATGACCAAGTGAAAATTGTCCTGAAAAACCAACGATTAAGTTGAGACCAACAGCCAAAATAATATTAATTCCAATTTGTTGTAAAATCTGTACATAGAATAGATTGAGTACTCCGACTGAAACCAATACACTAATCAAGCCATAGCCAGCTAATAAAAGGAGTAACCATAGAATATTAACTTTTAAATTTTCCTTCATCGCTTACACCTTCTCTTTCACATTTTTACCAAGGATACCAGCTGGGCGGACAATCAAGATCAACAACAAGATTCCATAAACAATGGCATCACGGAAGTCTGACATCCCAAAGGCTGTCGCAAAAGTTTCTAATAGACCAATCACAAAGCCACCAAGAGCCGCACCAGGAATGATTCCGATACCACCAAGTACCGCGGCAACGAAAGACTTAAGACCTGGAGTAACCCCCATCAAAGGCTCAAGAGAGTTATAATAGAGGGCAATCAGAACACCAGCCGCACCCGCAAGAGCTGAACCCAAAGCGAAGGTAAAGCTGATCGTACGGTTTACATTGATCCCCATCAATTGTGCCGCATCGCTATCTACAGATACAGCACGCATGGCTTTCCCCATCTTAGTCTTTTGGACAATGACCTGTAACAAAATCATCAAAATCAAGGAAATGGCCAAGATCATTAACTGCACGTTTGTTAGGCTAACTGGTCCCAAATCATAGCGAACTGTTTGAATCGCTTGAGGAAAGGCACGAGTATTGGCACCAACCAGATAGACCATGCCATACTCCAATAGGAAAGAAACCCCAATAGCTGTAATCAAAACAGCAATACGAGTAGAGTGACGCAAAGGTCGGTAAGCAAGGAACTCAATCACGACACCAAGAATAGCTGTCGCTAGCATGGCTACAATAAGAGCTACAAAGAAATTCATTTGGAAAGAATTGATCAAGAAATAACCGATAAAGGCTCCCATCATATAAATATCACCATGGGCGAAGTTGATGAGCTTGATAATTCCGTAAACCATGGTATATCCTAGTGCTAACAGCGCATAAACACTACCTAGAATCAAACCATTTACTAGTTGTTGGAGCATAAGATTCACTCTTTCTATTTATAATTCCGAGGGTTTTCCCTCACTTTTTGATAGGTTCTTAAACATCGAAACAGGGAGTGAGTCCGAGGCTCATTCCCTATTTCAACATTTTTCTATTATGGTTTTACAACTTCTGCTGCTTCAACCTTACCATTGTTCATGGTCATCATGTAAGCAGTTTTGACTGTGTTGTGGTCTGCATCGAAGCTTGTTTGACCAGTTACACCTTCAAAGTCTTTTGTTTTAGCAAGATTATCCTTGATTTCACCTGAGTTTTTAGCACCTTTTGCTGCGTTTGCTACAAGGTGAACTGAGTCATAAGCCAAGGCTGCAAATGTTGAAGGCTCTTCATTGTACTTAGCACGGTAAGCGTCAAGGAAGGCTTTAGCTTTAGCTGAAACTTCTACAGTAGTTGAGAAGCCTGAGATAAAGTAGATGTTTGATGCTTTTTCAGCAGTTGCTTGTTGTACAAACTCCTCACCGTTAAATCCATCACCACCAACGATTGGTTTGTCAATTCCCATGCCACGCGCTTGGTTTACAATCTTACCAGCCTCATTATAGTAACCAGGAACAACGATAGCATCAAAGTCTTTCCCTTTCATTTTTGTAAGGGCTGCTTGGAAGTCTGTGTCACCTGCTACGAAAGTTTCATCTGCAACGATTTCACCCTTGTATGACTCGCGGAAAGATTTGGCAATCCCTTTAGCATAGTCACTGGCATTGTCAGTGTAAAGAACAACTTTCTTAGCATTTAATTTTTCAGAAACATAGTTTGAGATAATTTTTCCTTGGAAGCTATCTTGGAAAGTTCCAATAAAGAGGTAATCTTGACCTTTAGTCAATCCATCTTGAGTCGCACTTGGTGAGATCAATGGAACACCTGCTTTTGTAGCGTTCGCTACCGCAGCTGCAGTCGCACCAGATGTCGCAGGTCCTACGACTGCTGATACTTTAGATTGGGTTACAAGGTTAGTTGTAACTGAAGCAGCCTCAGCTGTTTCAGACTTATTATCTTTATCAACTACTTCGATTTGTTTTCCATCGATACCACCTGCGGCATTGATTTCATCAACAGCCAATTGGGCACCTTTTTGTTCAGCTGTTCCGTATGCAGCTAAAGAACCTGATTCTTCAAAGTTAAACCCGATTTTAATTGTCTTTTCCTCTACTGAGTTACCAGCAGTGTTGACTGCTCCAGACTTCACTTCTCCACAGGCTGCAAGAAGTGCTACACTTGCAAGCGCCACAAACGATAGGGCAAATTTTTTCTTCATCTTTTTTGTCTCCTTATTTCTTAAATAGTCTGTTAAGAATATATCGAATTATCAGAAAATTGTCAACACTTTTCTTTAAATTTTTATCTGATAACGTTTTCCTATCGGTAAAGGTTGCCCACAAAGGGTGTTTCCAGTTCTTGGATATGACAAACTCTGACTTTTTTGATAAACTTTTCCTTGCTCAAGCGCCCGACCAATTGCTCCACTTCTTGAGTTGGAACATAGAGTTGTAAGTAACGATGTTTCTTGGAATGATAGGTAATATCTCCATAATCCTGCAGTTTTTTGGCATCACGATTATAGTAAAGATAGATAATCAAGCCAGATCGATTGACTTTTTCAAACATGATAAATCCTCTTTCTAAGAAATCTCTCCCTATTATACCAAAAAAAGCAAACCCAGTCGAGTTTGCCTCCTTTGATTATTAGTTCAATGAATTGTTGGCCATGATTTCATCAATGAAGCCATATTCAAGTGTTTCTTGGGCGCTCATCCAGTTATCGCGTTCTGCATCTGCATGGACTTTTTCGATTGACTGACCTGAATTTTCAGCCAAGATTTTTTCCAAGGTTTTACGAGTTTTAAGCAAATGTTCTGCAGCGATAGCCATATCAGTTTGTTGGGTACCACCACCTGTACCACCCATTGGTTGGTGAATCATATACTCTGCATTTGGAAGCATGAAACGTTTGCCTTTTGCTCCACTTGATGCGATGACCGTCCCCATAGATGCTGCCATACCCATAACGATGGTTTGGACATCTGCCTTGATAAAGTTCATGGTATCAACGATTGCCAAACCAGCTGAAACGGAACCACCAGGTGTATTGACATAAAGGTAAATATCTTTTGTACTATCTTGGGCATCCAAGAAAAGCAATTGGGCAATAACAGAGTTAGCCATATTGTCTTCAACTGGACCTGTCAGCATAATGATGCGGTCTTTAAGAAGACGTGAGTAAATATCGTAGGAACGTTCTCCACGGCTTGTTTGTTCAATAACTACAGGAATCATTCATTTCTCCTTTTGAGTTTTAATTTTGTTGGTCAAATGACTGAAGATAAGACTATTATAATATCTTGGTCAAAAAAGGTCAAATTTTTGCTCTGCTTTCATTAGACAGAAACAAAAACCCAACCTCCTTTCGTGACTAGAAATACTTTTCCAAGTCATTCTTCTTTTCGATCTTATTTTGTACCGAACAAGCGGTCTCCAGCATCTCCAAGACCTGGAACGATATAACCGTGTTCGTTCAAGCGTTCATCCAAGGCTGCTGTAAAGATTTCTACATCTGGATGAGCTTCTTGAAGGGCTTTTACACCTTCTGGTGCTGATACAAGGCAGACAAATTTAATATTTGATGCGCCACGTTTTTTAAGTGAGTCAACGGCCAAGATTGCTGAGCCACCTGTTGCCAACATTGGATCTACTACAAAAATTTGACGTTGGTTAATGTCCTCAGGCAATTTCACCAAATACTCAACTGGTTGAAGTGTTTCTTCATCACGGTACATACCGATGTGGCCAACTTTAGCAGCTGGAACCAAGCTCAAGAGACCATCAACCATCCCGATACCTGCACGCAAGATTGGAACGATAGCCAATTTCTTACCTGCTAATTGTTTTTGAACTGTTTTTGTAATTGGTGTTTCGATTTCCACATCTTCTAGTGGAAGATCACGAAGTACTTCATACCCCATCAACATTGCAATCTCATCTACTAGCTCACGAAAAGCTTTTGTAGAAGTATCTGTACGACGCAAAATTGACAATTTGTGTTGAATCAGCGGGTGATTAATAACTTCAATTTTTCCCATTTTTGGAATTCCTTCTTTCAATTTATTCTTCTTATTATACCAAAAAACGGTTTAAAAATCTTTCTAAACCATTTATTTTTGATAATTTTTACATTAGATCAGCCTCTTTAAGAGCTTCCTGTACTGTCTCAAGTGGTAAATGGGTCAATTCTGTCCCTTTTTCTTGATAAAGGTATTGGGCGTAGTCATCCATTCGGTACTGGTTGATATAAACCACGCGCTTGCAACCAACCTGCAATAATTGTTTGGTACAGTTGAGACAAGGAAAATGGGTTACATAGGCTGTAAAACCTTTAGGAACACCACGCTCAGCCCCTTGAAGAATGGCATTAACCTCAGCATGAAGGGTGCGAACACAGTGTCCTTCAATGACCAGACATTCGTGATCAATACAATGCTCGGTACCTGACACCGAACCATTATAACCAGTGGAAATAACCTTATTATCCTTAACCAGAATTGCGCCCACTTTGGCACGTTTACAAGTGGAACGATTGGCAATTAGTAATGCTTGGGCTGCAAAATACTCATCCCATGCTAGTCTTTTTTCAGTCATATCTCTTCTCCTTTTTCTCTATTTTTTAAAAAATGGTAACCGTAAATCCGCTATCTTTTCAGCAGGTACCTTCATGCCATCCTTGATCCATTTTAAAAGGACTGAGACGATGGCTGAACTCCAGAAGGAATGAAGATAAGAGCTGACACCTTTTGATTTCCCATGGTATTTTTCTAGAAATTCCTGCATGGCTTGGACAAAGATTTTTTCCAGATGGTAATCCAAGGCCAATTGAATCACTCTAACTTCCTTTCTGGCCTCCCGGAAAAGGTGAACCCAAACCAAATAAAGGTCTGTCTTTAAATCGTAATGATGCAGCTGTTCCATAATATTGTGGACAGTTCGTTTAAAGACGCTCTCTAAAATTTCCTCTTTGGAGTCATAATTGCGATAAAAGGCCGCACGCGAAACACCTGCACGTTTGACCAATTCAGAAATACTAATCTTGGTCAGTTCCTTTTTTTCCAAGAGTTGCAAGAGGGCTGTTTCAATGGCTTCTCTGGTTAATAAATTGGATTCTTGGTTTGATTTTCTGAGATTTTCAAGAGACTTTTCAGAGATTCTACGTTCAGACATAACATTTTCTTTCTACTTGTCACAACAGACGGATGATGCTTTTGTTTCAAGGGTTTTCATGATATAATTGTAAAAAAAGACAGAACCTTTGTCAATGTATAACTGACAAAGATGGAGAATTTCTATGACTTGGAAGATTATTGCTGACTCTGGTTGTGATTATCGTCAACTGCCAACACCAGCTATTAACACAACCTTTGTAAGTGTCCCCTTAACCATTCAAGTAGCTGATCAGGTCTTTGTTGATGATGCCAGTCTTGATATTGACCATATGATGGAAACCATGTATGCAACCGCAGAAGCTTCAAAATCAGCTTGTCCAAGCCCAGATGATTATTTGCGAGCATTTGAAGGTGCCAAAAACATTTTCCTAGTAACCATCACTGGTACTCTTTCTGGTAGTCACAATAGTGCTCAACTGGCCAAGAATATTTATCTGGAAGAACATCCTGACACTAAGATTCATGTAATTGATAGTTTGTCTGCTGGTGGTGAAGTTGACCTACTCGTAGAAAAATTGAATGACTTGATTGCCCAGGGCTTGTCTTTTGAAGAAGTGGTTGAAGCTATCACCGCCTATCAAGAAAAAACTAAGTTGCTCTTTGTCCTAGCCAAAGTCGATAACTTGGTGAAGAACGGCCGTTTGAGCAAGCTTATCGGTACGGTCGTTGGCCTTCTCAACATTCGTATGGTCGGAGAAGCTAGTGAAACTGGAACTCTCGAATTGCTACAAAAAGCAAGAGGAGCAAAGAAGTCAGTTCAAGCAGCCTATGAAGAGTTAGTGAAAGCAGGATATGCTGGTGGCCGTATTGTCATGGCCCAACGCAATAACGAGAAATGTTGCCAACAGCTTTCAGACCGAATCCGTGAAACCTTCCCACAGGCGGATATTAAAATTCTCCCAACATCTGGTCTCTGCAGTTTCTATGCAGAAGATGGCGGTCTGCTGATGGGCTATGAAATTGATTAATTGCATTCTTGACAAGAGGTAACCATCATCTCTTGTTTTTTTTGTGGTACAATAGAGCTATGAAACATTTTGATACTATTGTCATCGGTGGAGGACCTGCTGGTATGATGGCTACGATTTCCAGTAGCTTTTATGGACAGAAAACCCTCCTCATCGAAAAAAATCGGAAACTTGGAAAAAAGTTAGCTGGGACTGGTGGGGGACGTTGCAATGTGACCAACAATGGTAGCTTGGACGACCTACTAGCTGGAATTCCTGGAAACGGACGCTTTCTTTACAGTGTTTTCTCCCAGTTCGATAATCATGACATCATCAACTTTTTTACAGAAAATGGTGTTAAACTTAAGCTCGAAGACCACGGACGCGTCTTTCCAGCCAGTGACAAGTCTCGGACTATTATCGAAGCTTTGGAAAAGAAAATCACTGAACTAGGTGGTCAAGTTGCTACTCAAACCGAAATTGTTTCGGTTAAAAAAATCGGCGAACAGTTTGTCCTTAAGTCCGCAGACCAAACCTTCACTTGTGAGAAACTCATTGTCACAACTGGTGGAAAATCCTATCCTTCTACTGGTTCGACTGGTTTTGGTCACGAGATTGCCCGCCATTTTAAGCATACCATTACCGAGCTTGAAGCTGCTGAAAGTCCTTTATTAACAGATTTTCCACATAAGGCCTTGCAGGGAATTTCGCTGGATGATGTGACTCTAAGTTATGGCAAGCGTGTCATCACTCACGATTTGCTTTTTACCCACTTTGGTTTGTCAGGTCCTGCTGCCCTACGTATGTCTAGCTTTGTCAAGGGTGGGGAGATTCTCTCACTGGATGTTTTGCCTCAACTTTCTGAAAATGACTTGGTTGCATTTCTAGAAGAAAATAGGGAAAAATCTCTAAAAAATACCTTAAAAACTTTGCTTCCAGAACGCTTGGCAGAATTTTTTGTGCAAGGCTATCCTGACAAAGTCAAACAACTGACTGAAAAGGAACGTGAACAACTTGTCCAGTCCATTAAAGGACTTAAAATTCCTGTAACTGGAAAAATGTCTCTTGCCAAGTCCTTTGTCACCAAGGGTGGCGTCAGTCTCAAGGAAATCAATCCCAAAACTCTGGAAAGTAAGCTGGTTCCTGGACTCCACTTTGCTGGCGAGGTACTGGACATCAACGCCCATACGGGGGGCTTTAACATCACTTCTGCCCTCTGCACCGGCTGGGTGGCGGGAAGTCTGCATTATGATTAAAGAACTTTTAATAGAAAAAATCGGAAGATTACTCCTCCGATTTTATTTTGCTTGAGTTTGGACATAGTGGGCAATGACATCTGATGTGTACTGGGCTGTTCCAGTACCAAATTTGTCAATATTTTCCTTAAACTCTGGGTTATAGACGTAGCCTTTACCGATATGACCGAATACTTCAATAGTACAATCAAATCCATAAGTACGAATGGCTTGCAAGAGCTTGGCTGTTTGCTCTTGGTTTTCAGTTGCTGTTACAGGCAGACCAGCTTGAAGATTTTGTGCTAAGGCTTGAAAAACTTGGTTGAAGGCAGCCGTAGCCTCGTCTTCGTGACCTTTCTGGCGCTCCAGCGCTTGGTCCATGACTTCTTGTCCATATTTCTCTACCGCCTCTTGGTGGTATTTTTGATGGTCTTGGTAGTTAAATCCAGCAAATTTCTCTTGAATGCTCATTTCTCTTTCTCCTTTTTGTTCTTGAATGGTTTTTTGCAAGGTTGAAATCAAGGTATCCAGATGTTCCCTTTCTCGAGTCAAATAGTCCAACTGCCTGGTCAAATGAGGCAATAAATCTGTCCTTTCTTCCTTTAATAGCTCTGCTATTTTTTCTAAAGAAAAGCCTAGATATTTGTAGTAAAGAATGACCTGGAGACGTTCCAAATCCTCCTGACTGTAGGTTCGATAGCCGTTTTCCGACTTTAAAGGAACCAAAAGTCCTATCTTATCGTAGTGGTGCAGGGTCTTGACAGAGACACCCGAAAGCTGTGCAGCTTCTTTTATATGGTACATGATTTCCTCCTTATACTCAATGAAAATCAAAGAGCAAACTAGGAAGCTAGCCGTAGGCTGTACTTGAGTACGGTAAGGCGACGCAGACGTGGTTTGAAGAGATTTTCGAAGAGTATTACACTGATAGTATAACCCCTCCCCTTAGGTCAGAGTCAAGCGTTTTTGCGAAATTTTTTACTTTATCATAACATGAAAATGGTTTTCTTGACAGACCTTAGAAAACATGATAGGATAGTCAAGTCTATCAATCAAAAGAAACGCTCATTTTGAGTACTGATGAGGCTATTTGCCAAGGGCAGTAGCTTTTTCTTTTGTAACACTAATTTTAGGAGTTTAACTATGTCTGAAAAATCGCAATGGGGGTCTAAACCGGGCTTTATCCTAGCATCTGCTGGTTCAGCCATCGGACTTGGTGCCGTTTGGAAATTCCCCTATATGACTGCTGCTAACGGTGGAGGAGGCTTTTTACTGGTCTTTCTCATTTCCACTATTCTAATCGGTTTCCCCCTTTTGCTAGCTGAATTTGCTCTCGGCCGAAGCGCTGGTGTCTCAGCAATCAAAACCTTTGGAAAACTAGGCAAGAATAGTAAGTACAACTTTATCGGTTGGATTGGTGCCTTTGCCCTCTTTATCCTCTTATCTTTCTACAGTGTTATTGGTGGCTGGATTTTAGTCTATCTAGGCATTGAGTTTGGAAAATTGTTCCAAATTGGTGGAACGGGTGATTATGCTCAGTTATTTACTTCAATCATTTCAAATCCAGCCATTGCTCTAGGAGCTCAAGCGACCTTTATCCTATTGAATATCTTCATTGTATCACGTGGGGTTCAAAAAGGGATTGAAAGAGCTTCGAAAGTCATGATGCCCCTGCTCTTTATCATCTTTGTCGTCATCATCGGTCGTTCTCTCAGTTTGCCAAATGCCATGGAAGGGGTTCTTTACTTCCTCAAACCAGACTTTTCAAAACTGACCAGTGCTGGTCTCCTCTATGCTCTGGGACAATCTTTCTTTGCCCTCTCACTAGGGGTTACAGCCATGCTGACCTATGCTTCTTACTTAGACAAGAAAACCAATCTGGTCCAATCAGGAATTTCCATCGTAGCCATGAATATCTCGGTATCCATCATGGCAGGTCTCGCCATTTTCCCAGCTATGTCAGCCTTCAATATCCAGTCTGAAGGGGGACCGAGCTTACTCTTTATCGTCTTGCCTCAACTCTTTGACAAGATGCCTTTTGGAACCATTTTCTACATCCTCTTCCTCTTGCTCTTCCTCTTTGCGACAGTCACTTCTTCCGTCGTTATGCTGGAAATCAATGTGGGCAATATCACCAACCAGGACAACAGCAAGCGTGCCATGTGGAGTGCCATTTTGGGAATCTTGACCTTTGTCTTTGGCATTCCCTCAGCCCTATCTTACGGTGTCATGGCGGATGCTCACATCTTTGGGAAGACCTTCTTTGACGCTATGGACTTCTTGGTTTCCAATCTCCTCATGCCATTTGGAGCTCTCTGCCTTTCACTTTTTACAGGCTATATCTTTAAAAAGGCTCTTGCAATGGAGGAACTCCATCTTGATGAAACCGCATGGAAACAGGGACTGTTCCAAGTCTGGCTCTTCCTTCTTCGTTTCGTCATTCCAATCATCATCATCGTGGTCTTCATCGCCCAATTTATGTAATCAAAAAGGACTTGAGTAGTAAACTCAGGCCCTTTCTTTTTTATGGATGGCTAACAATCACTTCCAAACCTTGCCCTTCCAGAGTCCAAGCTTCAACATCACTTGGTAAGATAAAGTGACTGCCTTTTTGGATTGGATAATTTTTCCCGTCAACAGTCAGTTGACCTTGACCGGCTAAGACACTCAATAAGCTGTAGTCAGCTGTCTTTTCGAAGTCAACTTTTCCAGTAATTTCCCACTTGTAAACTGCAAAGAAATCATTGGATACAAGGAGAGTGGAACGCAAATCATCTGCTTTAACAGTTACAGGACGGCTATTTGCAGGCTCACCAATGTTTAAGACATCAATGGATTTTTCAAGATGAAGTTCACGCAAGTTGCCCTTATCGTCCTTGCGGTCAAAGTCATAGACGCGATAGGTGGTATCGCTAGACTGCTGGGTTTCAAGAATCAAGATGCCAGCCCCAATGGCATGCATGGTGCCACTTGGCACATAGAAGAAATCTCCAGCCTTAACAGGCACTTTTGTCAGCAAGTCATCCCAATTCTTGTCCTCGATTTGCTGGCGGAGTTCTTCTTTTGACTTGGCATTGTGGCCGTAGATAATCTCTGAACCTTCATTCGCAGCGATGATGTACCAGCACTCTGTTTTTCCAAGCTCGCCTTCATGCTCGAGTCCATAAGCATCATCTGGATGAACTTGAACACTGAGCCAGTCGTTGGCATCCAGAATCTTAGTCAAAAGCGGAAATACAGGCTCAGGACGATTGCCAAACAATTCACGGTGTTCTGCATACAAAGTAGCTAGATCTGTTCCCTCAAAACTACCATTGGCAACTTTAGAAACTCCATTTGGGTGAGCTGAGATAGCCCAGTATTCCCCTATTTTTTCACTTGGGATGTCGTAGCCAAACTCATCACGTAGCTTGGTTCCACCCCAGATTTTTTCTTGCATAACTGATTGTAAAAATAATGGTTCTGACATTTTATTCTCCTGTCTGATCTTTCTTCCTTCATTATAACAAAAAAAGAGTTCCATTTGAACTCTTTTTTACATCTTATAAAGCAGGGAGAAGATTTTATAAAAATAGTAAACAAATGTGCTCTACTCGATGCTTGCTCCATTGCTATCAATGACATCCTTGTACCAATAGAAGGACTTCTTCTTGCTACGTTTGAGAGTCCCATTTCCTACATTATCTCGATCTACATAGATAAAGCCATAGCGCTTATTCATTTCCCCTGTGCCAGCTGAAACCGGATCGATACATCTCCAAGTCGTATAACCAAGCAAGTCAACCCCGTCTTGGTAAATGGCATCTCGCATGGCCTTGATGTGGGCCTCTAAGTAAGTAATCCGATAGTCATCTGCTACATAACCATTCTCATCCGGTTTATCCATAGCACCGAGTCCATTTTCTACGATAATACTAAACTAAAATCAAAAAGCATTATATAATAGTAATATGAAATCAACT
>NZ_VMKV01000043.1:0-2500 GCF_013276335.1 Streptococcus sp. 2100
GTTGTAGTACTGAACAATGAAAAAACAATAAATCTGTCAGTGACAGAAATGAGTGAGAACTCAAACTTTTAATGAGAGTTTGATCCTGGCTCAGGACGAACGCTGGCGGCGTGCCTAATACATGCAAGTAGAACGCTGAAGGAGGAGCTTGCTTCTCTGGATGAGTTGCGAACGGGTGAGTAACGCGTAGGTAACCTGCCTGGTAGCGGGGGATAACTATTGGAAACGATAGCTAATACCGCATAAGAGTAGATGTTGCATGACATTTGCTTAAAAGGTGCAAATGCATCACTACCAGATGGACCTGCGTTGTATTAGCTAGTTGGTGGGGTAAGGGCTTACCAAGGCGACGATACATAGCCGACCTGAGAGGGTGATCGGCCACACTGGGACTGAGACACGGCCCAGACTCCTACGGGAGGCAGCAGTAGGGAATCTTCGGCAATGGACGGAAGTCTGACCGAGCAACGCCGCGTGAGTGAAGAAGGTTTTCGGATCGTAAAGCTCTGTTGTAAGAGAAGAACGAGTGTGAGAGTGGAAAGTTCACACTGTGACGGTATCTTACCAGAAAGGGACGGCTAACTACGTGCCAGCAGCCGCGGTAATACGTAGGTCCCGAGCGTTGTCCGGATTTATTGGGCGTAAAGCGAGCGCAGGCGGTTGGATAAGTCTGAAGTTAAAGGCTGTGGCTTAACCATAGTAGGCTTTGGAAACTGTTTAACTTGAGTGCAAGAGGGGAGAGTGGAATTCCATGTGTAGCGGTGAAATGCGTAGATATATGGAGGAACACCGGTGGCGAAAGCGGCTCTCTGGCTTGTAACTGACGCTGAGGCTCGAAAGCGTGGGGAGCAAACAGGATTAGATACCCTGGTAGTCCACGCCGTAAACGATGAGTGCTAGGTGTTAGACCCTTTCCGGGGTTTAGTGCCGCAGCTAACGCATTAAGCACTCCGCCTGGGGAGTACGACCGCAAGGTTGAAACTCAAAGGAATTGACGGGGGCCCGCACAAGCGGTGGAGCATGTGGTTTAATTCGAAGCAACGCGAAGAACCTTACCAGGTCTTGACATCCCTCTGACCGCTCTAGAGATAGAGCTTTCCTTCGGGACAGAGGTGACAGGTGGTGCATGGTTGTCGTCAGCTCGTGTCGTGAGATGTTGGGTTAAGTCCCGCAACGAGCGCAACCCCTATTGTTAGTTGCCATCATTCAGTTGGGCACTCTAGCGAGACTGCCGGTAATAAACCGGAGGAAGGTGGGGATGACGTCAAATCATCATGCCCCTTATGACCTGGGCTACACACGTGCTACAATGGCTGGTACAACGAGTCGCAAGCCGGTGACGGCAAGCTAATCTCTTAAAGCCAGTCTCAGTTCGGATTGTAGGCTGCAACTCGCCTACATGAAGTCGGAATCGCTAGTAATCGCGGATCAGCACGCCGCGGTGAATACGTTCCCGGGCCTTGTACACACCGCCCGTCACACCACGAGAGTTTGTAACACCCGAAGTCGGTGAGGTAACCGTAAGGAGCCAGCCGCCTAAGGTGGGATAGATGATTGGGGTGAAGTCGTAACAAGGTAGCCGTATCGGAAGGTGCGGCTGGATCACCTCCTTTCTAAGGATAAGGAACTGCGCATTGGTCTTGTTTAGTCTTGAGAGGTCTTGTGGGGCCTTAGCTCAGCTGGGAGAGCGCCTGCTTTGCACGCAGGAGGTCAGCGGTTCGATTCCGCTAGGCTCCATTGGTGAGAGATCACCAAGTAATGCACATTGAAAATTGAATATCTATATCAAATAGTAACAAGAAAATAAACCGAAAACGCTGTAGTATTAATAAGAGTTTATGACTGAAAGGTCAGAAAATAAGGTTAAGTTAATAAGGGCGCACGGTGGATGCCTTGGCACTAGGAGCCGAAGAAGGACGTGACAAACGACGATATGCCTTGGGTAGCTGTAAGTGAGCGATGATCCAGGGATTTCCGAATGGGGGAACCCAACAGGTACTACCTGTTACCCGCATCTGTTAAGGATGTGAGGAGGAAGACGCAGTGAACTGAAACATCTAAGTAGCTGCAGGAAGAGAAAGCAAAAGCGATTGCCTTAGTAGCGGCGAGCGAAACGGCAGGAGGGCAAACCGAAGAGTTTACTCTTCGGGGTTGTAGGACTGCAATGTGGACTCAAAGATTATAGAAGAATGATTTGGGAAGATCAGCCAAAGAGAGTAATAGCCTCGTATTTAAAATAGTCTTTGTACCTAGCAGTATCCTGAGTACGGCGGGACACGTGAAATCCCGTCGGAATCTGGGAGGACCATCTCCCAACCCTAAATACTCCCTAGTGACCGATAGTGAACCAGTACCGTGAGGGAAAGGTGAAAAGCACCCCGGGAGGGGAGTGAAATAGAACCTGAAACCGTGTGCCTACAACAAGTTCGAGCCCGTTAATGGGTGAGAGCGTGCCTTTTGTAGAATGAACCGGCGAGTTACGTTATGATGCGAGGTTAAG
>NZ_VMKV01000043.1:7500-12518 GCF_013276335.1 Streptococcus sp. 2100
ATTTTGCAAGGTTTGGCGACGGACGGCGGTTTGTTTACACCGGTTACTTATCCAAAGGTAGATTTGGACTTTGACAAATTGAAAGCTGCTTCTTATCAGGAAGTTGCTAAGATTGTTTTGTCAGCATTTTTAGATGACTTTACAGCTGAAGAGTTGGACTACTGTATCAACAATGCCTACGATAGTAAATTTGATACTCCAGCTATAGCGCCTTTGGTGAAATTAGACGGTCAATACAATTTGGAACTGTTCCATGGTTCAACGATTGCCTTTAAGGATATGGCCTTGTCTATTTTGCCATACTTTATGACAACAGCTGCTAAGAAGCATGGTTTGGTGAACAAGATTGTCATCTTAACAGCGACATCTGGTGACACGGGGAAAGCTGCTATGGCGGGGTTTGCGGATGTGCCTGGTACTGAGATTATTGTCTTTTATCCAAAGGATGGTGTCAGCAAGGTACAAGAGTTGCAAATGACCACTCAGACTGGTGGTAATACTCATGTTATCGCAATAGATGGTAACTTTGATGATGCCCAAACAAATGTGAAGCATATGTTTAACGATGGGGCTCTTCGTGAAAGATTAGCGGCCAACAAGTTGCAATTTTCATCTGCAAACTCTATGAACATTGGTCGTCTGGTGCCACAGATTGTTTATTATGTTTATGCCTATGCTCAGTTGGTTAAGACTGGTGAGATTGTGGCTGGTGATAAGGTCAACTTCACAGTACCAACAGGAAACTTTGGAAATATCTTGGCTGCCTTTTATGCTAAGCAAATTGGTCTCCCAGTTGGCAAATTGATCTGTGCTTCAAATGACAACAATGTTTTGACAGACTTTTTCAAGACACGTGTTTACGATAAGAAACGTGAGTTTAAGGTAACAACTAGTCCATCTATGGATATTTTGGTGTCTTCAAACTTGGAGCGCTTGATTTTCCATCTTTTGGGTAATGATGCTGAAAAGACTGCTGAACTCATGAATGCCTTGAACACGCAAGGACAATATGAGTTGACAGATTTTGATGCAGAGATTCTTGATCTCTTTGCGGCTGAATATGCGACTGAGGAAGAAACTGCAGCAGAAATCAAACGTGTTTATGAGTCAGATTCTTATATCGAGGATCCACATACGGCGGTTGCCTCAGCAGTTTATAAAAAATACCAAGCGGCTACTGGGGATGCGACTAAGACAGTGATTGCTTCAACAGCTAGTCCATACAAGTTCCCAGTGGTTGTAGTAGAAGCTGTGACTGGAAAATCAGGGCTTGGCGACTTTGAAGCCTTGGCTCAATTACATGATATTTCAGGAGTGGCAGTGCCGCCAGCAGTTGATGGGCTTGAAACAGCTCCTGTTCGTCACAAGACAACAGTGGCAGCTACTGACATGCAAGCAGCGGTTGAGGCTTATCTAGGACTTTAAGACAGAGGGAGTAAACTCGGTTGGGAAACCAACTGAGTTTCTTTTCATCAGGAGGAGAGATTGTTTAAGAAAAATAAAGATATTCTTAATATTGCCTTACCAGCTATGGGTGAAAACTTTTTGCAGATGCTCATGGGAATGGCGGACAGTTACTTGGTAGCCCACTTGGGCTTGATAGCTATTTCGGGTGTATCAGTAGCTGGCAATATTATCACGATTTACCAGGCGATTTTCATCGCTCTGGGAGCTGCTATTTCCAGTGTTATTTCAAAAAGTTTGGGGCAGAAGGATCAATCTATGCTAGCCTATCATGTGACTGAGGCGTTGAAGATTACCTTACTCTTAAGTTTCCTTTTAGGATTTTTGTCCATCTTCGCTGGGAAAGAGATGATAGGACTATTGGGAACGGAGAGGGCTGTAGCTGAGAGTGGTGGACTGTATCTATCTTTGGTAGGCGGATCGATTGTTCTCTTGGGCTTGATGACCAGTCTTGGTTCCTTGATTCGTGCAACGCATAATCCACGTTTGCCCCTCTATGTTAGTTTTTTATCCAATGCCTTGAATATTCTCTTTTCCAGTCTAGCTATTTTTGTACTGGATATGGGGATAGCGGGTGTTGCTTGGGGGACTATTCTGTCTCGTTTGGTTGGTCTTGTGATTTTGTGGTCGCAATTAAAGCTGCCTTTTGAGAAACCGATTTTTGGTTTAGATAAGGAACTATTGACCCTAGCTTTGCCAGCAGCTGGAGAGCGGCTTATGATGCGGGCTGGTGATGTCGTGATCATTGCCTTGGTCGTTTCTTTTGGAACGGAGGCAGTGGCTGGAAATGCAGTCGGAGAAGTCTTGACCCAGTTTAACTATATGCCTGCCTTTGGCGTAGCTACGGCAACGGTCATGATAGTGGCCCGAGCAGTTGGGGAGGATAATTGGAAAAAAGTGGCTAATTTAAGCAAGCGAACTTTTTGGCTTTCTCTGATCCTCATGTTACCCTTGACCTTCAGTATCTATGCTTTGGGTATACCACTAACTCATCTCTATACGACTGATTCTCTAGCGGTGGAGGCTAGTGTGCTAGTGACACTTTTTTCACTACTTGGTACTCCTATGACGATAGGAACAGTCATCTATACAGCAGTCTGGCAGGGGTTGGGCAATGCTCGGCTTCCCTTTTATGCGACAAGTATAGGAATGTGGTGTATCCGCATTGGAACAGGATATCTGATGGGGATTGTGCTTGGTTGGGGCTTGTCTGGTATTTGGGCAGGGACTCTCTTGGATAATGGTTTTCGCTGGTTATTTCTACGTTATCGTTACCAGCGTTATATGAGCTTGAAAGGATAGGAAATGCAAAAAACAGCTTTTATTTGGGATTTAGACGGGACTTTATTGGACTCTTACGAAGCGATTTTATCAGGGATTGAGGAGACCTATGCTCAATTTTCTATTCCTTATGATAAGGAGAAGGTGAGAGAGTTTATCCTCAAGTATTCTGTGCAGGATTTGTTGGAGAAAGTTGCGGAAGAGAGAAAGCTGGATGTGGAAATGCTAAATCAGGTGCGTGCACAGAGTCTGGCTGAGAAGAATGCTCAGGTAGTTTTGATGCCAGGTGCGCGTGAGGTGTTGAATTGGGCAGACCAAACAGGAATTCAGCAGTTTGTTTACACTCATAAGGGAGACAATGCTCTTACCATTCTCAGAGACTTGGGTTTGGAATCTTATTTTACAGAGATTTTAACCAGTCAGAGTGGCTTTACGCGGAAGCCAAGTCCAGAAGCGGCTATATATTTGCTAGACAAGTATCAGCTGAATCCTGATAACACCTATTATATAGGGGACCGGACTCTGGATGTGGAATTTGCCCAGAATAGTGGGATTCAAAGTATCAACTTTTTAGAGTCGACTTATGAAGGAAATCACAGGATTCAAGCGTTAGCAGATATTTCCCGTTTTTTTAAGGCTAAGCGATAAAAAGATTGTGTCAGTTTTGTGACAGAGACCTAACAAACTGTTTCAAGTAACAGAGTTTGTTACAAGGAATAGACAGTTCTGTTAAATAGGCCCGAGAGGGCTTTTTTTCTGCATTTTTTGTGTTATCATAGACAGGTACTCATTTGAAAGGAATAGGAAAGAATGAAGAAAAGAATATTATTAGCTTCAACAGTAGCCTTGTCATTTGCCCCAGTATTGGCAACTCAAGCAGAAGAAGTTCTTTGGACTGCACGTAGTGTTGAGCAAATCCAAAATGATTTGACTAAAACGGACAACAAAACAAGTTATACAGTACAGTATGGTGATACCTTGAGCACAATTGCAGAAGCCTTGGGTGTAGATGTCACAGTTCTTGCGAATTTGAATAAAATCACTAATATGGACTTGATTTTCCCAGAAACTGTTTTGACAACGACTGTCAATGAAGTAGAAGAAGTAACGGAAGTTGAAATCCAAACACCCCAAGCAGACTCTAATGAAGAAGTGACAACTGCGACAGCAGATTTGACAACCAATCAAGTGACTGTAGATGATCAAACTGTTCAAGTTGCAGATCTTTCTCAACCAATTGCAGAAGCGCCAAAAGAAGTCTCATCAAATTCAGAAGTTACAGAGACAGTGACTGCTACAGAAGAAGTGACACCATCTACAGGAACTTCTGTCCCAGAGGAGCAAACAGCCGAAACAAGTAGTGCAGTTGCAGAAGCAGCTCCTCAGGCAATGACTCCAGCTGAGAAAGATGAAACTCAAGCAAGCACTCAAGCTGAATCAGCAGTAGAAGCAACTACAACACCAGTAGAAGAAAAAGCTCCTGAAACAACTGCAACAAGTTCAGAAGCAAAAGAAGTAGCATCATCAAATGGAGCTACACCAACAGTTTCTACTTATCAACCAGAAGAGACGAAGATAGTTTCAACAACTTACACAGCTCCAGCTGCGCCTGATTATGCTGGACTTGCAGTAGCGAAATCTGAAAATGCAGGCCTTCAACCACAAACGGCTGCCTTTAAAGAAGAAATTGCCAACTTGTTTGGCATCACATTCTTTAGTGGTTACCGTCCAGGAGACAGTGGAGATCACGGAAAAGGTTTGGCTATTGACTTTATTGTACCAGAAAGCTCAGAACTAGGGGATAAGATTGCGGAATACGCTATTCAAAATATGGCCAGCCGCGGCATTAGTTACATCATCTGGAAACAACGTTTCTATGCTCCATTCGATAGCAAATATGGGCCAGCTAACACTTGGAATCCAATGCCAGACCGCGGTAGTGTGACAGAAAACCACTATGACCATGTTCACGTTTCAATGAATGGATAAACCAGACTTGGTAATATCATTTTGACGAATGAGATCTAGCTTTCGTGATAGGAAGTAGGTCTTGTTCGTTTTTTATTTGTCATACTCTTCGAAAATCTCTTCAAACCACGTCAGTTTTATCTGAAACCTCAAAGCTGTGCTTTGAGCAACCTGCGACTAGCTTTCTAGTTTACTCTTTGATTTTCATTGAGTATCAATTTGAATGGAAGATGGGAAGTTTCTGTCTTGTAATGATTCAAGCAACATTCTTGCAATCTATTTTACTTTATACTCAATTGTTTTCA
>NZ_VMKV01000044.1:0-3772 GCF_013276335.1 Streptococcus sp. 2100
ATAGGGAAGTCGCTTAGCTCTAGGGAGTTTAGCTCAGCTGGGAGAGCATCTGCCTTACAAGCAGAGGGTCAGCGGTTCGATCCCGTTAACTCCCAAAGGTCCCGTAGTGTAGCGGTTATCACGTCGCCCTGTCACGGCGAAGATCGCGGGTTCGATTCCCGTCGGGACCGTTTAAGGTAACGCAAGTTATTTTAGACTCGTTAGCTCAGTTGGTAGAGCAATTGACTTTTAATCAATGGGTCACTGGTTCGAGCCCAGTACGGGTCATATCTGCGGGTTTGGCGGAATTGGCAGACGCACCAGATTTAGGATCTGGCGCTTAACGGCGTGGGGGTTCAAGTCCCTTAACCCGCATTGAGATATAATAGATGAGCCGGCTTAGCTCAGTTGGTAGAGCATCTGATTTGTAATCAGAGGGTCGCGTGTTCAAGTCATGTAGCCGGCATTTTTAGATAGAAGAAAATAGTGCGAACGTAGTTCAGTGGTAGAACACCACCTTGCCAAGGTGGGGGTCGCGGGTTCGAATCCCGTCGTTCGCTTAGAGAGGCCGGGGTGGCGGAACTGGCAGACGCACAGGACTTAAAATCCTGCGATTGGTAACGATCGTACCGGTTCGATTCCGGTCTTCGGCATAATATAATGAGCACCCTTAGCTCAACTGGATAGAGTACCTGACTACGAATCAGGCGGTTAGAGGTTCGACTCCTCTAGGGTGCATTTTTCTATTTAACTCGGGAAGTAGCTCAGCTTGGTAGAGTACTTGGTTTGGGACCAAGGTGTCGCAGGTTCGAATCCTGTCTTCCCGATTCATGGCGGTGTAGCTCAGCTGGCTAGAGCGTCCGGTTCATACCCGGGAGGTCGGGGGTTCGATCCCCTTCGCCGCTATAATGATCTTGTCGGACCTTTAGCTCAGCTGGTTAGAGCTCTCGGCTCATAACCGAGTGGTCGTAGGTTCAAGTCCTACAAGGTCCATTTGAATATTGGAGGATTACCCAAGTCCGGCTGAAGGGAACGGTCTTGAAAACCGTCAGGCGTGTAAAAGCGTGCGTGGGTTCGAATCCCACATCCTCCTTTTTTATTAACGCGGGATGGAGCAGCTCGGTAGCTCGTCGGGCTCATAACCCGAAGGTCGTAGGTTCAAATCCTGCTCCCGCAATAAGGCTCGGTAGCTCAGTTGGTAGAGCAATGGATTGAAGCTCCATGTGTCGGCGGTTCGATTCCGTCTCGCGCCATTTTATTGATAGTATTTATGCGGGTGTAGTTTAGTGGTAAAACTACAGCCTTCCAAGCTGTTGTCGCGAGTTCGATTCTCGTCACCCGCTTTGAACTTTGTTCAAATTACCAAGTTTTTTAACTTGGGCGCGTAGCTCAGGTGGTTAGAGCGCACGCCTGATAAGCGTGAGGTCGGTGGTTCGAGTCCACTCGTGCCCATTAATTGGAGAATTACTCAAGAGGCTGAAGAGGACGGTTTGCTAAATCGTTAGGTCGGGTAACTGGCGCAAGGGTTCGAATCCCTTATTCTCCGTTTTAATGAGAGTTTGTAACTCTCTTTTTCATTTGGCTCTTTGTCAACTGTAGTGGGTTGAAGTCAGCTAAGCTCGAGAAAGGACAAATTTCGTCCTTTCTTTTTTGATGTTCAGAGCCTAAAAATCCGTTTTTTGAAGTTTTCAGGCTCTTTGTCAACTGTAGTGGGTTGAAGAAAAGCTAAAATCTTTATATATTGTCGATTTTATGGTTGTTCTAATTTATTATTACTTCCAACTCTTGAGAGAAATTTCTCCGCTATTGAGCCAGATTTCTTTTCCGTTATCACATTGCACCAAAAGTTTTCCACTTTCAGAGATGTCTTTAGCAAGTCCCTTGTAGTCTTTTTGATCTAGTGTGAAAGTAACTTCTTTTCCAAGAACGAATGACTGTTTTTTATATAGGTATAATAACTCATCTGCTGGTGTTTCGAAGAAAGCACGCCAGATTTCTATGATTAATTCATTCCTTGTTATTGGAGCTGTAGTTTTAAATAAGCTAGCAGCTTTTTCTTTTAATTCCTGAGGGAAGTCTTTAATAGTGAAATTGATACCTACTCCAATAATGATATCTGTGACTAAGCCTGTTTCTACAGAGGTCATTGCTTCAGTGAGAATTCCTCCAATTTTATGATTGTTTAGGTAGATATCATTGACCCATTTTATGTCGACATCTATTAAAGTTAGGTTCTTAATGGCTTTGTAGACAGCTCCAGCTACAAGTAGTGTGTAGGACGGTAATTTGTCATAGGGAAGATTTGGTTTAAGATGGAGGGTCATATAAATGCCACCTTGAGGAGAGTAGAAGGAGCGTTGAAAACGGCCACGCCCTGCTATTTGATAGGAAGCTAGATAGAGGGTGTTTGCTTCATAGCCTAAATCAATTGCTTCTTTTGCATCGAGTTGTGTTGATTTTGTTTCGGGTTTAAAACTGATTTTAATTGGAAGATTTTCTTCTAGAATCTCTGGAAGAATAAGGTCACCATTCATCAGTTTATATCCTTTGTTTTTGATACTATCAATTTCAATGCCTTCTTGTTCTAGGCGCCTGATGGCTTTCCAAATTGATGTTCGGGTCAGTGATAGTTCTTCTGCAATCTTTTCTCCGCTGATATAGTCGTTTTCTTTAGCTAGAATCTGATAGACAGCTTGGTAGGATTTCATAGTGTTGCCTTTCTCACTAGTTGGTATTGAGAGGATTCTTTTCTTGTATGACTTGGGGTCTGATTTAAGTATTGTTTATAAGCTTTTGAAAAATGGAGTGGATCTGAAAAACCTACCGAATATGCAATTACCTTGATGGACTCTTGGGTATTTTCGAGAAGTTGTTTAGCTCGGTGCATTCGAACGTAGAGTAGGTATTCTTTGGGTGATAAGGTATTAAATTCTTTGAATACGCTTGATAAGTAGCTTCTGTGAACGGATAGTTCTTTTGTTAAATCTTGAATTGTAAGTGATTGAGGATAGTGGCTATCAATTAATCGTTTGCATTCAAGATAGAGTTGGTAGGTTGATGAAATATTCTTTTTTCTGATTGGGAGCAATAGTTCCCAGATGAAACATCAGTTCATGGAGTTGTCCCATGATATGGAGTTGAGCTAATTCATTGGATTTTGTAATCTGAGCGAAGCGAACAATGTCTGAGATGAGTTTTGCAGTAGTCTGGGTATGACAAGTTTCAGATTGGATGAGATAGGATTGATCAGAAATTTGAGAAAGAGCAAAAAAATCAGGAGCTTTCCCTCCAGTGATTCCTAACCAGTAGTAGGCCCAAGGTTCTTTACTATCTGCTTGATATAGTTATTTAGTTTTAAAAAAGCGTTCCAAACATTCAAAAATAGTTGGGACTTCCCTTAATAAATCTGTTACTTTCTTTTTCAAGATAGCCCAAGCTTGCTCAATAGGATTCAAATCTGGTGAATAAGGCGGTAGAGGTAAGAAAAAGTGTTTATCTTGGATGCAGAGTTCATCCAAAATGTTCTTGGGATCAAAACTAGCATTGTCCATGATAATAACATGAGGTGTCTTCAAAGCAGGCAGGAGTTGCGTTTTGAACCACTCCCCAAAGAAATCGCTTGTCCTGCTGTTCTTGTAAATCATGGGAGCTATAAACTCTCCGTCTACTTGTCCTGCAACAATTGAAGTTCGCTCAAAACGACGTCCGCTAATCTTTTCATAGACTTTCTCCCCTTTAGGAGCCCCTGCATAAGGACGATAGAGGTAGCGGTCGATTCCTGTTTCATCAATAT
>NZ_VMKV01000045.1:0-34614 GCF_013276335.1 Streptococcus sp. 2100
ACATATATCTACGGCAAGGTGAAGCTGACGTGGCTTGAAGAGATTTTCGAAGAGTATTAGCGACTAGTTAGCTGGGAAAGGAAGATATTTGTGACAAATAATAAACTGTATTCGTTGATAGAATTTAGAAATAAAATATATGAAGAATTAGAACTTTCCAGAAGTGATTTAGCGATTTTACTATGTGCCATGCTTATCGCCTCTATCGGATTAAATATGGATTCGACTCCCGTGATTATTGGAGCTATGTTAATCTCTCCTTTGATGACACCTATTCTGGGAGTGGGGCTCTCTCTAGCTATATTTGATTTTAAATTGTTAAGAAAATCTTTTAAAATATTAGCTATTCAAATTCTTGCCAGTCTAATAGCTTCAACACTTTATTTTTATCTTTCTCCCATTTCGTATGCTAGTTCGGAGATTGTTGCTAGAACCTCTCCGACTATTTGGGATGTTCTCATTGCTTTTGTAGGAGGGATAGCAGGTATTATTGGTGCTAGGAAAAAAGAGACCAATAATATCGTCCCTGGTGTAGCAATTGCAACTGCCTTGATGCCTCCTCTTTGTACAGTAGGTTATGCTATTGCTTCTGCTAATCTAAAATTTATCATAGGCTCCTCTTACCTATTCCTCATCAATTGTAGCTTTATTGTCATTGCGACTTATATAGGTGTTAGGTTGATGATGGTTAAGAAACATTATTTTAAAGATAATGAAGAAGACTCTAAAATGCGCAGGATTTTGCTTCTAGTTGCTGTTTTGCTGATGATTCCGAGTTTTATCTCTGCAACGACTTTAGTGAGAGAAACGTTGAAAAAAGAGTCCCTTAAGAAATTTATATCAGAGCAATTTCAGGGGCATAATATTTTGAAAAAAATCTATTCTAAAAAGACTCATACCCTAAAGCTAACCATTTCAGGAAATTATTTGACAGAAGAAGAACTCGATATGATTTCAAGTAAGAGAGGTGACTATGGTTTAAGTGATGTTTCTGTTCAAGTTTCCCAATTGTCTGATTCAGAACAACTTAGTAAAGAAGAACTGGTGGAGTATTTCTTCCAGTATATCAAGGATAAGGAAGCAAAAGAAAAGGAAAAAGCCAATAAATTTGATACAGAGTCTGAGGAACAATAATTTCTTGAGAATAGCTGGTTTTTCTCGTGAGTCTTCTATGTATATCAAAGGAAGATGCGGTCTTAAGCATAAAACTTTTCTTCTATCTATAGTAGCTAAGTCTTGACAGGGTTCAAAAAATGGTTTACACTTTATAAAGTTTATTACTTTGAAAAGGTGTGATACTGTGGCTACGGCAACAAAAAAGAAAAAATCAACAGTTAAAAAAAATCTAGTCATCGTGGAGTCGCCTGCTAAGGCCAAGACGATTGAAAAATATCTCGGCAGAAACTACAAGGTTTTAGCCAGTGTCGGGCATATCCGTGATTTGAAGAAATCCAGTATGTCCGTCGATATTGAAAATAATTATGAACCGCAATATATCAATATCCGAGGAAAAGGCCCTCTTATCAATGACTTGAAAAAAGAAGCTAAAAAAGCTAATAAAGTTTTTCTGGCGAGTGACCCGGACCGTGAAGGAGAAGCGATTTCTTGGCATTTGGCCCATATTCTCAACTTGGATGAAAATGATGCCAACCGTGTGGTCTTCAATGAAATCACCAAGGATGCAGTCAAAAATGCTTTTAAAGAACCTCGTAAGATCGATATGGACTTGGTCGATGCCCAACAAGCTCGTCGGATCTTGGATCGCTTGGTCGGGTATTCGATTTCGCCTATTTTGTGGAAGAAGGTCAAGAAGGGCTTGTCAGCAGGTCGCGTTCAGTCCATTGCCCTTAAACTCATCATTGACCGTGAAAATGAAATCAATGCCTTCCAGCCAGAAGAATACTGGACAGTTGATGCTGTCTTTAAAAAGGGAACCAAACAATTTCATGCTTCCTTCTATGGAGTAGATGGTAAAAAGATGAAACTGACCAGCAATAACGAAGTCAAGGAAGTCTTGTCTCGTCTGACGAGTAAAGACTTTTCAGTAGATCAGGTGGATAAGAAAGAGCGTAAGCGCAATGCTCCTTTACCCTATACCACTTCATCTATGCAGATGGATGCTGCCAATAAAATCAATTTCCGTACTCGAAAAACCATGATGGTTGCCCAACAGCTCTATGAAGGAATTAATATCGGTTCTGGTGTTCAAGGTTTGATTACCTATATGCGTACCGATTCGACTCGTATCAGTCCTGTAGCGCAAAATGAGGCGGCAAGCTTCATTACGGATCGTTTTGATAGCAAGTATTCTAAGCACGGTAGCAAGGTCAAAAACGCATCAGGTGCTCAGGATGCCCATGAGGCTATTCGTCCGTCGAGTGTCTTTAATACACCAGAAAGCATCGCTAAGTATCTGGACAAGGATCAGCTCAAGCTATATACCCTTATCTGGAATCGTTTTGTGGCTAGCCAGATGACAGCGGCCGTTTTTGATACCATGGCTGTTAAATTGTCTCAAAATGGAGTTCAATTTGCTGCCAATGGTAGTCAGGTTAAGTTTGATGGTTATCTTGCCATTTATAATGATTCTGACAAGAATAAAATGCTACCAGATATGGCTGTTGGAGATGTGGTCAAACAGGTCAATAGCAAACCAGAGCAACATTTCACCCAACCGCCTGCCCGTTATTCTGAAGCAACACTGATTAAAACCTTAGAGGAAAATGGGGTTGGACGTCCATCAACCTACGCGCCAACCATTGAAACCATTCAGAAACGTTATTATGTTCGCCTGGCAGCCAAACGTTTTGAACCGACAGAGTTGGGAGAAATTGTCAATAAGCTCATCGTTGAATATTTCCCAGATATCGTAAACGTGACCTTCACAGCTGAAATGGAAGGTAAACTGGATGATGTCGAAGTTGGAAAAGAGCAGTGGCGACGGGTCATTGATGCCTTTTACAAACCATTCTCTAAAGAGGTCTCCAAGGCTGAAGAAGAAATGGAGAAAATCCAGATCAAGGATGAACCAGCTGGATTTGACTGTGAAGTGTGTGGTAGTCCAATGGTCATTAAACTTGGTCGTTTTGGTAAGTTCTACGCTTGTAGCAATTTTCCAGATTGCCGTCATACCCAAGCAATCGTGAAAGAGATTGGTGTTGAGTGTCCAAGTTGTCATCAGGGACAAATTATTGAGCGTAAAACCAAACGCAATCGCCTTTTCTATGGTTGCAATCGCTATCCAGACTGTGAATTTACTTCTTGGGACAAGCCTGTTGGTCGTGACTGTCCAAAATGTGGCAACTTCCTCATGGAGAAAAAAGTCCGTGGTGGTGGCAAGCAGGTTGTTTGCAGCAATGGTGATTACGAAGAAGAAAAGATTAAATAAGAAGAGAGTCCTGAAAGTGAATTTCAGGCTCTTTTTGGTTGGAACTTGACAAAATTCATCATTTTATGCGAAACTAGAAGAGGATTATTTTATACTCAATGAAAATCAAAGAGCAAACTAGGAAACTAACCGCAGGTTGCTCAAAGCACTGCTTTGAGGTTGCAGATAAGACTGACGAAGTCAGGAACCATACCTACGTCAAGGCGACGTTGATGCGGTTTGAAGAGATTTTCGAAGAGTATTAACTAGGAGTAGTTATGCGTATTATTTATCTTATTATTGGTTTTTTATCGCTGGCCTTGGCTATTATTGGGGTTGTTTTGCCTTTGCTACCTACAACGCCTTTCCTTTTGTTGTCTATTACTTGTTTCTCCAGAAGTTCCAAGCGCTTCGAAGATTGGCTTTATCATACCAAGCTCTATCAAGCATATGTAGCTGATTTTCGGGAAACCAAGTCCATTGCGCGTGAACGTAAGAAAAAAATCATCGTATCCATCTACATCTTGATGGGAATTTCCATTTATTTTGCACCTCTTTTACCAGTCAAAATCGGTCTGGGAACCTTGACCATCTTTATCACCTACTATCTCTTCAAGGTCATTCCGGACAAAGAATAAAAAATAGTAACTATTTTCCTTGATATAAACGAAAGCATATTTACAACAATATGATATAATAAATTTAAAGTAATCTTCAAGGAGAATCAAATGATTTACGAATTTTGTGCTGAAAATGTGACCTTGCTTGAAAAAGCGATGGAGGCTGGAGCTCGTCGAATCGAACTCTGTGATAATCTTGCAGTTGGTGGGACAACACCCAGCTATGGAGTGACTAAGGCAGCAGTTGAACTGGCAGCTAACTACAATACAACCATCATGACCATGATTCGTCCACGTGGTGGCGACTTTGTCTACAATGACCTAGAAATTGCTATTATGCTAGAAGACATTCGGTTGACTGCTCAGGCTGGAAGTCAAGGGGTTGTATTTGGAGCTTTAACTGCTGATAAGAAGTTGGATAAGCCTAATATTGAAAAGTTAATTGCTGTATCCAAAGGATTGGAAATTGTCTTTCACATGGCCTTTGATGAATTGAGCGAAGAAGACCAGTTAGAAGCTATTGACTGGCTTAGTCAAGCTGGTGTCACTCGTATCCTAACTCGCGCTGGTGTGTCTGGCGATTCACTAGACAAACGTTTTGCTCACTATCACAGAATTTTGGAGCACGCTAAAGGTAAAATTGAAATTCTACCAGGTGGGGGGATTGACCTTGACAACCGTCAAACCTTTATTGACCAGCTAGGCGTGACACAATTGCACGGAACTAAGGTTGTCTTTTAAAAAATAGAAAGGAACTGCTAGCTTTGGGTAGCAGTTTTAACTTATGTTTGAAATTTTTAAATCCTATCAGTTTAATCACGAAAAGGCTAAAGCTTTTGGTTTTGTAGAAAATAGGGGAGTCTGGACTTATAGTCGCCAGATTTTGCAGGGTGATTTTGTCATGACTGTGTCCATCACTACTGATAATGTGAGTTTTCAAGTCTTTGACCAGGAGACTGGTGATCTCTATCCTCAAGTTCATATGGAAAGCATGAGGGGAAGTTTTGTTGCAAGTGTACGTGAGGCTTGTTTGGAGATTCTCTACCAGATTCGGAAGGCTTGTTTTGATGTGCAGGATTTTATCTGTCCTCAGACTAAGCGTATCATGACTCAAGTTCAGGAAAAGTACGGAAATCAGTTGGAGTATCTGTGGAAAAAATCACCTGATACGGCAGTGTTAAGACATGAAGGCAATAAAAAATGGTATGCTGTTTTGATGAAAATCTCTTGGGATAAGCTGGAAAAGGGCAGAGAAGGACAAGTGGAAGCAGTCAATCTCAAACACGACCAAGTAGCGGACTTGCTTTCACAAAAGGGCATTTATCCAGCTTTTCATATGAACAAACGCTACTGGATTAGTGTGGCGCTTGATGATACTTTATCAGATGAAGGAGTACTGGAATTGATAGAAAGAAGCTGGAATTTAACTTCTAAAAAATGAAATATTTCAAGGATTTTCAATAACTTTCAATTAGCTAAATATTCTCTACTGAAGAAATTTTCAGAAAATATTGGATTTTTTCTTGACAAGTGCTTTTGCCTATGCTAAAATACTAAACAAGATATCAAACGAAGGAGAAAGTCAAACATGAAAACAGCTAAGTTTAATCAATTTGCTTTGTTGTTGAGGTACTCGGGCTAGTGCAAAAAGCATTAGTCCTGTTTGGCTTACCAAGCGGGAGTAAATCAACATCTCGCTTGGGTTTCTGAGCGAGATGTTTTTTTAAAATCACATTTGGAAAAGGGGAAATCTTATGCGAACAGTTGAATTTCTAGATACCAGCCTTCGGGATGGAGAGCAGACACCGGGCGTTAATTTTTCAATCAAGGAAAAAATTGCCATTGCAAGACAGCTGGAGAAATGGGGTATTTCAGCCGTTGAAGCCGGTTTTCCGGCGGCGAGTCCTGATTCATTCACAGCAGTGCAGGAGATTGCCAAGGTCTTGAAGAAAACAGCAGTGACTGGTTTGGCCCGCTCTGTCAAGTCTGATATTGATGCTTGTTATGAAGCCCTCAAGGATGCCAAGTATCCACAAGTTCACGTTTTTATTGCTACTAGTCCGATACACCGAAAGTATAAGCTCAATAAGAGCAAGGAAGAGATTTTGGAAGCTATTAAGGAGCATGTTTCTTATGCTCGTTCTAAGTTTGAAGTGGTCGAATTCTCGCCAGAAGATGCGACCAGAACAGATTTGGATTTCCTCCTGCAAGTTGTTCAAACAGCGGTTGATGCAGGTGCTACTTATGTCAATATTCCTGATACGGTAGGATTTACAACGCCAGAGGAATACGGAGCTATCTTCAAATATTTGATTGAGAATGTTAAGACGGATCGCCAGATTATCTATTCGCCTCACTGTCATGATGATCTTGGGATGGCAGTCGCTAATAGCCTTGCTGCTGTTAAGAATGGTGCAGGGCGTGTCGAAGGAACTATCAACGGTATTGGTGAGCGAGCTGGCAATGCTGCTTTGGAAGAAATAGCAGTTGCTCTCAATATTCGCCAAGATTACTACCAAGCAGAAACCAGTATTGTCCTAAATGAGACAATCAATACGTCAGAAATGGTTTCTCGCTTCTCAGGTATTCCAGTTCCTAAAAACAAGGCCGTCGTTGGTGGTAATGCCTTCTCTCACGAATCTGGTATTCACCAAGATGGAGTCCTTAAAAATCCTCTTACCTATGAGATCATCACCCCTGAATTGGTCGGTGTCAAGAGTAACAGTCTTCCGCTTGGAAAATTGTCTGGTCGCCATGCCTTTGTCGAGAAACTGAGAGAATTGGCCCTAGACTTTACAGAGGATGACATCAAGCCACTCTTTGCTAAGTTTAAGGCACTGGCAGACAAGAAACAAGAAATCACAGATGCAGATATTCGTGCTCTGGTAGCTGGAATCATGGTTGAAAATCCAGAAGGCTTCCACTTTGATGATTTACAACTTCAAACCCATGCGGATAATGACATCGAAGCGCTCGTTAGCCTAGCTAATATGGATGGTGAGAAGGTCGAATTTAATGCGACAGGGCAAGGTTCCGTTGAAGCAATCTTTAACGCTATCGACAAGTTCTTTAACCAATCCGTCCGCTTGGTGTCTTACACTATTGACGCTGTGACAGATGGAATTGATGCCCAAGCTCGGGTTTTGGTCACTGTTGAAAACAGAGATACAGAAACCATCTTTAATGCAGCAGGGCTTGATTTCGATGTACTGAAAGCATCTGCTATTGCCTACATCAATGCCAATACCTTTGTTCAAAAAGAGAATGCTGGTGAGATGGGACGCAGTGTTTCCTATCGTGACATGCCTAGTGTGTAAGGGAGAATGCTATGACAAAGAAAATAGTAGCTCTAGCAGGGGACGGAATTGGCCCAGAAATCATGGAGGCTGGTTTAGAGATTCTGGAAGCTCTAGCTGAAAAAACAGGTTTTGACTATGAGATTGATAGACGACCTTTTGGAGGTGCAGGTATCGATGCTGCAGGGCATCCCTTACCTGATGAAACCCTCAAGGTATGTCGTGAAGCATCTGCTATTCTCCTAGCGGCTATCGGTAGTCCTCAGTATGATGGAGCAGCGGTTCGGCCTGAACAAGGCTTGCTAGCTCTCCGTAAGGAACTCAATCTTTACGCTAATATTCGCCCTGTAAAAATCTTTGACAGTCTCAAGCATTTGTCACCACTCAAACCGGAACGAATTGCTGGTGTAGACTTTATCGTGGTGCGTGAGTTGACAGGCGGGATTTACTTTGGAGATCATATCCTTGAAGAGCGCAAAGCGCGTGATATCAACGACTATAGCTATGAGGAAGTGGAGCAGATTATTCGCAAAGCCTTTGAAATTGCAAGAAATCGCAGAAAAATCGTTACTAGTATCGATAAGCAAAATGTGTTGGCGACCTCAAAACTCTGGCGGAAAGTATCTGAGAAGGTCTCACAGAATTTCCCAGATGTAACCTTGGAACACCAGTTAGTGGACTCAGCTGCCATGCTCATGATTACCAATCCTGCCAAGTTTGATGTCATCGTGACAGAAAATCTTTTCGGAGATATTCTCTCGGATGAATCAAGCGTTCTATCTGGCACACTTGGGGTTATGCCATCAGCCAGTCATTCTGAAAATGGACCAAGTCTCTATGAACCTATTCACGGTTCAGCACCTGATATTGCTGGTCAAGGAATTGCCAATCCTATCTCCATGATTTTATCAGTGGCCATGATGCTGAGAGACAGTTTTGGACGTTATGAGGATGCAGAGCGTATCGAGCGTGCTGTTGAGGCAAGTTTGGCAGCTGGTGTTTTAACAAGAGATATAGGGGGACAGGCTTCGACCAAGGAAATGACGGAAGCTATTATTGCAAGGTTATGAAGTTAGACGAAAAAATTACTCTAGTCCTTTTGATTTGGAATGTCATGGTTTTCTTGATTTATGGTATTGACAAATCTAAGGCAAGGAGAAGAGTTTGGCGCATCCCTGAGAAAATCTTACTTATTTTGGCCTTTACTTGTGGTGGTTTTGGTGCCTGGCTAGCAGGAATCATCTTTCACCACAAGACTCGAAAATGGTACTTTAAAATAGTTTGGTTTCTTGGGATGGTGACCACACTAGTAGCCTTATATTTTATTTGGAGGTAATGGATGACAGGAAAATCGATTTTTGATAAATTATGGGATCGTCATGTTATCACAGGAGAAGAGGGGCAGCCCCAACTCATGTATGTGGACCAGCACTATATCCACGAAGTGACCAGTCCTCAGGCCTTTCAAGGACTACGAGACGCAGGTCGTAGATTGAGACGACCAGACTTGACATTTGGAACCTTTGATCACAATGTTCCGACAGTCAATATCTACGATATTCGAGATGTTATTTCCAAGGCGCAAATTGATAAACTTGCTGAAAATGTTGAGGAGTTTGGGATTGAACATGCGGCCCACGGTTCTGAAAAACAGGGGATCGTTCATATGGTTGGTCCAGAGACAGGACGAACCCAACCAGGGAAATTCATCGTTTGCGGAGATAGCCACACAGCAACTCACGGAGCTTTCGGAGCAATCGCCTTTGGAATTGGGACCAGTGAGGTCGAACATGTCTTTGCGACACAGACACTCTGGCAGGTCAAACCCAAGAAAATGCTGGTGGAATTTACAGGTGTTCCTCAAAAGGGAGTTTATTCCAAGGATTACATTTTAGCCTTGATTGCCAAGTACGGCGTTGCTTGCGGCGTTGGCTACGTGGTGGAATATCGTGGACAAGCGATTGATGCACTGAGCATGGAAGAGCGAATGACCATCTGCAATATGTCCATCGAGTTTGGATCTAAGATGGGAATCATGAATCCGGACCAAACCACCTATGATTATCTCAAGGGACGAGAATGTGTTCCAGAAGATTTCGATGAGGCTGTGGCTGATTGGAAAACAATTGTCAGCGATGAGGATGCTGTATACGATAAGGTTATCCAGATGGATGTCTCAGACTTAGCTCCTATGGTAACCTGGGGAACCAATCCTGCTATGGGTGTTGACTTTGACAGTAGTTTCCCAGAAATCAAAGATATGAATGATGAACGAGCCTACAATTATATGGATTTGGAGCCTGGTCAAAAGCCAGCGGATATTGAACTAGGTTATATCTTTATCGGTTCTTGTACTAATGCTCGACTCAGCGACTTGCAACTGGCTGCTCGATTTGTCAAAGGGAAGAAAATAGCTCCTAACTTAACGGCTATCGTAGTTCCAGGCTCTCGTCCTGTCAAACGAGCTGCTGAGAAGTTGGGCTTGGACAAGGTTTTCCTAGACGCTGGCTTTGAGTGGAGAGACCCGGGTTGCTCCATGTGCCTAGGGATGAATCCTGATAAGGTACCTGATGGTGTTCACTGTGCCTCAACAAGCAACCGCAACTTTGAAGACAGACAAGGCTTTGGTGCTAAGACCCACCTCTGCAGTCCAGCCATGGCAGCAGCAGCAGCTATTGCAGGGCGCTTTGTAGATGTTCGGCAAATGCCAGAGGCCCAGTAAGGAGAGGATATGGAGAAATTCACAGTTTATACAGGAACGACCGTTCCTCTTATGAATGATAACATCGACACCGACCAAATCCTACCCAAGCAGTTTCTCAAGTTAATTGATAAAAAAGGCTTTGGTAAGTACCTTATGTATGCTTGGCGTTATCTGGATGATCTCTATACTGAGGACCCAGACTTTGTCTTTAACCGACCTGAATATCGCAAAGCCAGTATTCTCATTTCAGGGGATAACTTCGGCGCAGGGTCTTCGAGGGAACACGCTGCTTGGGCTCTAGCGGACTATGGTTTTAAGGTCGTGATTGCGGGGTCTTTCGGTGATATTCATTACAATAATGAACTCAATAATGGTATGTTGCCTATTGTTCAGCCCAGAGAGGTTAGAGAGAAACTAGCTCAGCTACAACCAAGTGACCAGGTAACTGTGGACTTGGAACAACAAAAAATCATCTCACCAGTTGGAGAATTCACGTTTGAAATTGATAGCGAATGGAAACACAAACTCTTAAATGGTTTGGATGATATTGGTATTACCTTGCAGTATGAAGATTTGATTGCTGCTTATGAAAAACAACGACCAGCCTACTGGCAGGATTAGAAGAAAAATAGAAAAGGAAATAGAACTATGACAAAACACATTCAATGGAAGGGAACACTTTCACAAGAAGGCTATGATATTTTAAAAGGTGAGGGTGGATGTATCGTTTGCCCTACTAAAGTTGGTTACATCATCATGACTAGTGACAAGGCAGGTCTTGAACGTAAGTTTGAAGCTAAAGAACGTAACCGTAACAAACCAGGTGTTGTTCTCTGCGGTAGCATGGACGAGCTTCGCGCTTTAGCACAACTCAACCCAGAAATTGAAGCCTTCTACCAAAAACATTGGGATGAAGATATTCTTCTTGGTTGTATCCTTCCTTGGAAACCAGAAGCCTTTGAGAAACTCAAAGCTTATGGGGATGGTCGTGAAGAGCTTATGACTGACGTGCGTGGTACTAGCTGTTTTGTTATCAAATTTGGAAAAGCTGGTGAACAATTGGCTGCCAAACTTTGGGAAGAAGGCAAAATGGTTTACGCTTCATCTGCAAACCCATCTGGAAAAGGAAACCGTGGTAAGGTAGAAGGTATCGGAGAACGTATCGAAGGAGCAGTAGACCTTGTCATCGAAGCAGACGACTATGTGGCATCCATCCAACCTGACAAAACGATTGAAACTCGCTACGAGCAAGGTGTGATGGTGTCTATGGTCGATAAAGATGGCAAACTCATCCCAGAACAAGGGGGAGCACGATCAACTTCACCAGCTCCAGTTGTAATCCGTAAAGGGCTTGACATTGATAAGATTATGATGCACCTGTCAGATACCTTTAACTCATGGGATTACCGTCAGGGCGAGTATTATTAGGATAAAAAAGAAGTCTAGTGTTAAGAGGGAATACTCCACTCTACACTAGGCTTTTTCTTTAGAAATTCTTTTCTTTTTCTATAGGATATGATATGCTAGAGATGAGCTATATATTAATAGAACTTACTTGTGAAAGTAAATTAAAGGAGTATTCAAATGAACAGTAAACAAAATAATTACTTTTTTGTTGGTACAAGATTTGGTGATGATGATTATCTTGAATATTTCAGGAAAGAAGGAAAGTGGGAATTAGGATGGCATAACAACGAGGAAAATAAACAGTATCAAAAAATGTTAAAGTTGTTTAATAAAATTAAACCAGGTGACGTTTTATTTGCTAAATCCACATATGTCAAAAAGAAGAATTTACCTTTTGTAAAGAAAGATGATTTAAAGGTTTCTGTGATGAAAATTCGTGGAATGGCGACTGTTAAAGAGGTTTTAGATGATGGGCATACCATTATTGTTGATTGGAAAAAAGAGTATATAGAGAGGGAGTGGTTTTTCTTTACGGGGCAAGAAACAATATGGTTTCCATCAGATATTAAGTATCGAACTAAAGAGACTAACCAGTTAATAAAATTTGCTGCAAGTGATGAAATCATAATTCAAGACTATGACTATTTTTTGAATCATCCTAATTGGAAAAAGTATAAAAAATTAGAAAGTGAAACTATGTTAAGGAATGATTTTTTATTTAATTATAGTGGTATATTAAGAAAATCCAAAAACCTCATCCTCCGTGGTGCACCGGGGACGGGAAAAACTTATCTTGCTAAAGAAATTGCTAAAGAGTTAACGGAAGGTCATGAGGAGCAAATCGGCTTTGTACAGTTTCATCCATCTTATGATTATACGGATTTTGTAGAAGGTTTAAGACCAGTATCAAATGGGGATGGAGCTATTGAGTTTAGGCTACAGGACGGTATTTTTAAAGATTTTTGTCAGAAAGCAAAAGAAACCCAATTGATTGGAGGACAAGATAATTTTGATGATGCTTGGGATTCTTACTTAGAATATATAAATGTTGCTGAAGAAAAAGAATATATAACAAAAACATCTTACTTATCTGTTAATAGTAGACAAAATTTGTCAGTAAATTATGATAGTGGTGTTCCAGGATGGTCACTACCTAGCAAATATGTTTACGAGTTGTATAAAGATAAAAATTATAATAAGCAAGAATACTACAAAAGTGGTGGAAAAACTGTCCTAGAAACATTGAGAAAGAGATTTGGTTTGAAAGACTATGTTTCCCCAATAGAAATTGATACTGATAAGAAATTCGTCTTCATCATCGATGAAATCAATCGTGGGGAGATTTCTAAGATTTTTGGCGAACTCTTTTTCTCTATCGACCCTGACTATCGTGGTGAAAAAGGAAGTGTTTCTACCCAATATGCAAATCTACACGAAACTGATGAAAAGTTCTATATCCCCGAAAATGTTTACATCATCGGAACTATGAATGATATTGATCGTTCAGTGGATACCTTTGATTTTGCTATGCGTCGTCGTTTTCGTTTTGTTGAAGTTACTGCCGAGGGTCAAGTTGGCATGTTGGATAAAGAGCTGAATATCCATGCAGAAGAAGCAAAAATTCGTCTAAGAAACTTGAACGCTGCTATCGAAAATGTTCAGGAATTAAACAGTCATTATCATATTGGACCAAGTTATTTTCTTAAGTTGAAGGATGTAGATTTTGACTATGAATTACTCTGGTCTGATTATATTAAGCCTCTCCTAGAAGACTACTTGCGAGGTTATTATGATGAGGTTGAAACTTTGGAAACTTTGAAAAAAGCATTTGAACTGACAAATAATGAGCAAAAAGATCAGGCAGTAGCTGATGACAATGAAGGCGATGAAAACGATGATGCGGATTACTGATAATCAACACAAGATTATTAAAGAAAAATTTGTTGAAGAATATCCTAAACTAAGCAATCTTCTTTTAGACAGAACCTTGGAAAGTCTATCCCAAGATGAACGTATTTTCATTTTTCCAAATGATTTGACTCATACTCCTGATTTGGATAAGGACCAAAAGATTTTTGAAACAGTCAATCAGAAAATCAAGACAGGGAACGTGATTGGTTTTCTTGGATATGGTCAGGAAAGATTAACGATTTCCTCACGATTTTCTGATGAGAGTAATGACCATTTTTTGCATTATCTCTTAAACAAGGTTCTTCAT
The DNA here is from genome assembly GCF_013276335.1 of Streptococcus sp. 2100. Classification (NCBI taxonomy): domain Bacteria; kingdom Bacillati; phylum Bacillota; class Bacilli; order Lactobacillales; family Streptococcaceae; genus Streptococcus; species Streptococcus sp. 2100. Next base: position 13,613 of record NZ_VMKV01000045.1, read on the forward strand.
ATCAATCTCACTAGTTTGGATGTTGCTTTGTCTCGTGAAGAGAGGCTTTATCAACTTTTGATGTATCTCTTCCCCAAGTATCTACAAGCTGCTATTCGAAAAGGTCTTTATAAGGAATACCAGAGATTTTCTCATAACGACAGTCATGTTAAGGGAGTGATTGATGTAAGAAACCATCTCAAGAAAAATCTTCCTTTCACGGGAAATATTGCCTACACAACGAGAGAGTTCACCTATGATAATCCCCTCATGCAGTTGGTCCGTCACACTATTGAATACATTAAGAATCAGAAAAGCATTGGTCAAGGGGTACTAGATAATCTCTCAACTAGTCGTGAAAACGTATCTGAAATCGTGCGTGTAACGCCCTCTTATAAACTAGCTGATCGTGCTAAGATTACTCGGAGAAATCAATCTAAACCTATACGTCATGCATACTTTCACGAGTACAGAAACTTACAAGAACTTTGTCTGATGATCCTAAACCAAGAAAAGCACGGTTTAGGGTATCAAGATCAAAAAATCTATGGTATTCTCTTTGATGTTGCCTGGCTTTGGGAAGAGTATGTTTACACCTTGTTGCCAAAAGGTTTTGTACATCCCAGAAATAAGGATAAGACGGATGGAATTTCAGTATTTTCTGTTGGGAAACGAAAAGTATATCCAGATTTTTATGACAGAGAACGAAAGATTGTTCTAGATGCAAAATATAAAAAACTGGAATTGACTGAAAAAGGAATCAACCGTGAGGACTTATTCCAGCTGATTTCCTATTCTTATATTTTAAAAGCTGAGAAGGCTGGACTTGTTTTTCCGAGCAAGGACAAGGTTATTGATAATGAGATGGGAAACCTAGCAGGTTATGGAGCTCAATTGAAGAAGTGGTCTATTCGAATCCCTCAGAATGCCTCATTCTATAGTGCATTTTGTAAAATGATGGAAAATTCAGAAGAAAATTTTAAAGCGATTATTGATGAAGAAGTGGGGAGAAAATAATTTCCCCTCTTTCTTTTATTTTTAACACAAGCAAAACCCGAACAATATATTTTAATTCATAAAATAATTTGACAAAAACTGTACTTTAGTTTATAATAAATTAAGGAAACGTCGGAAAAGGCGTAGTGATGCGAGAGCATAGGTAGGTCATTACAAAAGAAACGAGACATCGATATGTTAAATGAATTTCCAATTTTTGATTACGAAGATATTCAATTGATTCCAAATAAATGTGTCATTAAAAGCCGTGCAGAAGCGGATACAAGTGTCACTTTAGGAAATCACACCTTTAAACTACCTGTTGTGCCAGCGAATATGCAGACGATTTTGGATGAAAATGTAGCAGAGCAACTGGCTAAAGGTGGTTACTTCTACATTATGCACCGTTTTGATGAGGCAGGACGCATTCCTTTTATTAAACGCATGCACGATCAAGAACTCATTGCTTCTATCTCTGTCGGTGTTAAGGACTATGAGTATGATTTTGTTAGCCAGCTCAAGGCTGATGCTCCTGAGTATATCACTATTGATATTGCTCATGGTCATGCGGATAGCGTGATTTCTATGATTCAACACATCAAGAAAGAATTGCCAGATACCTTTGTCATTGCTGGAAATGTGGGAACACCAGAAGCTGTGCGTGAATTGGAAAATGCTGGTGCGGATGCGACTAAGGTCGGAATTGGTCCTGGTAAGGTTTGTATAACCAAGGTCAAGACAGGTTTTGGTACAGGTGGTTGGCAGTTGGCTGCTCTCCGTTGGTGTGCCAAGGCTGCGCGTAAACCGATTATCGCTGATGGAGGAATTCGTACTCACGGTGATATTGCCAAGTCTATCCGATTCGGTGCCAGCATGGTCATGATTGGTTCCCTCTTTGCAGGACACATCGAAAGTCCAGGGAAAACGATTGAAGTCGATGGTGAACAGTTCAAAGAATATTACGGTTCAGCCTCACAATATCAAAAGGGTGCTTACAAAAATGTGGAAGGCAAACGTATCTTGCTTCCTGCCAAAGGTCATCTGCAAGACACTTTAACTGAGATGGAACAAGACCTTCAAAGTGCTATTTCTTATGCAGGTGGACGTCAGGTTGCTGACCTTAAACATGTTGATTATGTTATCGTGAAAAACTCCATCTGGAATGGGGATGCTTCCCACTAAGACGGCCTATCTCACTAGAAAAAACTTGTTATTAGAGCAAATTTTTGTTATAATAAAACAAGTTTCCACCCTTAGTGTAATGGATATCACGTAAGATTCCGGTTCTTGAGATGGGGGTTCGATTCCCTCAGGGTGGATGTAAACATCCTAAAAAGCCTTTAATAGGGCTTTTTTCTTTATCCTGCCCCAAATTTGCTCCTAATACTCTTTGAAAATCTCTTCAAACCACGTCAACGTCGCCTTACCGTAGATATATGTAACTGNNTGAGCAGCCTGCGGCTAGTTTCCTAGTTTGCTCTTTGATTTTCATTGAGTATAAAACTGAAAATCTCTGTCTAAAGAATGCCCAAATCCCCTCCAGTCCCGTTTTAGAGTGACTCAGGAGGCTTTTTTTGATATAATAAAAAGGACTGTTATCAGTTAGAAAGAGGTTGGTATGAAAGAATTACAAACTGTACTAAAGAACCATTTTGCAATCGAATTTGCAGACAAAAAGTTACTGGAGACTGCCTTTACTCATACGAGTTATGCCAATGAGCACCGCCTCTTAAAAATTTCACACAATGAACGCTTGGAATTTTTAGGAGACGCTGTTCTACAGTTATTGATTTCAGAATATCTATATAAAAAATATCCTAAAAAGCCTGAAGGTGACCTATCAAAACTCCGTGCCATGATTGTTCGCGAGGAGAGTTTGGCTGGTTTTGCGCGTGATTGCCAGTTTGACCAGTTTATCAAGCTGGGTAAAGGGGAAGAAAAATCTGGTGGTCGCAACCGTGACACCATTCTTGGTGATGCCTTTGAAGCCTTTCTTGGTGCCCTCCTTTTGGACAAGGATGTGACCAAGGTCAAGGAATTTATCTATCAAGTCATGATTCCTAAGGTTGAAGCAGGTGAGTTTGAGATGATTACAGACTACAAAACCCATCTCCAAGAGTTACTTCAGGTCAATGGGGATGTGGCTATTCGTTATCAGGTGATTTCTGAAACGGGTCCTGCCCACGATAAGGTATTTGATGTAGAAGTTCTTGTTGAAGGTAAGAGCATTGGTCAAGGTCAAGGTCGTTCTAAGAAATTAGCAGAGCAGGAAGCTGCCAAAAATGCCGTTGAGAAAGGGCTGGATTCATGTATTTAAAGGAAATCGAAATTCAGGGATTCAAGTCTTTTGCTGACAAGACCAAGGTCGTCTTTGACCAAGGTGTGACGGCGGTTGTTGGACCAAATGGATCTGGAAAGTCCAATATTACAGAAAGTCTGCGTTGGGCCTTGGGGGAGTCAAGTGTTAAGAGTCTCCGTGGGGGCAAGATGCCGGATGTCATTTTTGCTGGAACTGAAAGTCGCAAACCGCTCAATTATGCTTCTGTAGTTGTGACTCTGGATAATCATGACGGATTTATCAAGGATGCAGGACAAGAAATCAGGGTAGAACGTCATATCTATCGTAGTGGAGATAGCGAATACAAGATTGACGGCAAGAAAGTCCGTCTGCGTGATATTCATGATCTTTTCTTGGATACTGGATTGGGACGAGATTCCTTCTCTATCATTTCCCAAGGGAAGGTTGAGGAGATTTTCAACTCCAAGCCTGAAGAACGCAGAGCTATTTTTGAAGAGGCTGCTGGAGTTTTGAAATACAAAACTCGTAGAAAAGAGACTGAGAGCAAATTGCAACAAACTCAGGATAATCTAGACCGCTTAGAGGACATTATCTATGAGTTGGATAATCAAATCAAGCCTCTTGAGAAGCAAGCAGAAAATGCTCGTAAGTTTTTAGATTTGGAAGGTCAACGCAAGGCTATTTACTTGGATGTCCTTGTTGCTCAAATCAAGGAAAATAAGGCTGAACTAGAGTCGACAGAAGAAGAGTTGGTACAGGTTCAGGAACTCTTGACAAGCTATTACCAAAAGCGTGAAAAATTAGAAGAAGAAAATCAAACTCTTAAAAAGCAACGCCAAGATTTACAGGCTGAAATGGCTAAAGACCAAGGCAGTTTGATGGATTTGACCAGTCTGATTAGTGATTTAGAGAGAAAATTAGCCCTATCGAAATTAGAATCTGAGCAAGTAGCCCTCAATCAACAGGAGGCACAAGCCCGTTTGGCTGCTTTGGAGGATAAGAGAAATTTACTCAGCCAAGAAAAATCTGATAAGGAAAGCTCTTTGGCACTTTTAGAGGAAAATCTAGTCCAAAATAATCAAAAACTCAATCGACTAGAGGCTGAATTGCTGGCTTTTTCAGATGATCCTGATCAGATGATTGAGCTTTTGCGTGAACGCTTTGTAGCTCTTTTACAAGAAGAAGCGGATGTCTCAAACCAACTGACTCGTATTGAGAATGAGTTGGAAAATAGTCGTCAGCTTTCTCAAAAACAAGCAGATCAATTAGAAAAGCTGAAAGAACAGCTGGCTACAGCTAAAGAGAAGGCTAGTCAGCAAAAGGCGGAGCTTGAAACTGCCAAGGAGCATGTTCAGAAATTATTGGCTGACTACCAAGCTATTGCCAAGGAGCAAGAGGAGCAGAAAGCTTCCTATCAAGCTCAGCAAAGTCAACTATTTGACCGTCTGGACAGTCTTAAAAACAAGCAGGCTAGAGCCCAAAGTTTGGAAAATATCCTGAGAAATCACAGTAACTTTTATGCAGGTGTTAAGAGTGTCCTCCAAGAAAAAGACCGCCTTGGTGGGATTATTGGGGCAGTTAGTGAGCATCTGACTTTTGATGTTCATTATCAAACTGCCTTAGAGATTGCGCTTGGAGCAAGCAGTCAGCACATCATCGTAGAGGATGAGAACGCGGCGACTAAGGCTATAGATTTCCTCAAACGCAACAGGGCTGGTCGTGCAACCTTCCTTCCTTTGACAACGATTAAGGCTCGTACGATTTCTAGCCAGAATCAAGATGCTATCGCTGCAAGTCCGGGATTTCTGGGCATGGCAGATGAGTTGGTGACATTCGATAATAGGTTGGAAGCTATTTTCAAGAACTTGCTAGCTACGACGGCTATTTTTGATACTGTAGAGCATTCGCGTGAAGCAGCTCGCCAGGTTCGTTATCAGGTTCGTATGGTGACATTGGATGGAACAGAGTTGCGAACAGGTGGTTCCTATGCGGGTGGTGCCAATCGCCAGAATAACAGTATTTTTATCAAGCCAGAACTGGAGCAATTGCAAAAAGAAATTGCTGAAGAGGAAGCAAGTCTTCGTTCAGAAGAGTCGAGTTTGAAGATCTTACAAGACCAGATGGCTAGATTGACCGAATCATTAGAAGCTATTAAATATCAGGGAGAGCAGGCTCGTATTCAGGAGCAAGGCTTGTCCCTCGCCTATCAGCAGACCAGTCAGCAAGTTGAAGAACTGGAAACTCTTTGGAAACTCCAAGAAGAGGAATTAGATCGTCTTTCTGACGGAGATTGGCAAGCAGATAAGGAAAAATGCCAAGATCGCCTTGCTACCATTGCCAGTGACAAGCAAAATCTGGAAGCTGAGATTGAAGAAATTAAGTCCAACAAAAATGCCATCCAAGAACGCTATCAAAATTTGCAGGAAGAGCTAGCGCAAGCTCGCCTGCTTAAGACAGAACTGCAAGGGCAAAAACGTTATGAAGTGGCTGATATTGACCGTCTAGGCAAGGAATTGGATAATCTGAATATCGAACAAGAGGAAATCCAGCGCCTTCTTCAAGAAAAGGTTGACAATCTTGAGAAAGTTGATACAGAATTGCTCAGTCAACAGGTAGAAGAAGCCAAAATGCAGAAAACAAACCTCCAACAAGGTTTAATTCGTAAGCAGTTTGAGTTGGATGATATTGAAGGTCAACTGGATGATATTGCTAGTCATTTGGATCAGGCTCGCCAGCAGAATGAAGAGTGGATTCGCAAGCAAACACGTGCTGAATCCAAGAAAGAAAAGGTCAGCGAGCGCTTGCGCTATTTACAAGGTCAATTAACAGACCAGTATCAGATTAGCTATACTGAAGCTCTAGAAAAGGCGCATGAATTGGAAAATCTCAATCTGTCAGAGCAAGAGGTGCAGGATTTGGAGAAGGCTATTCGCTCACTGGGTCCTGTCAATTTGGATGCCATTGAACAGTACGAAGAAGTTCACAGCCGTCTGGCTTTCCTCAATAGCCAGCGAGATGACATTTTGTCAGCGAAAAACCTGCTCCTTGAGACCATTACAGAGATGAATGATGAGGTTAAGGAACGCTTTAAATCAACTTTTGAAGCCATTCGTGAGTCCTTTAAAGTGACCTTCAAACAGATGTTTGGCGGAGGTCAGGCAGACTTGATATTGACTGAGGGCGACCTTTTAACAGCTGGTGTGGAGATTTCTGTTCAACCTCCAGGTAAGAAAATCCAGTCGCTTAATCTCATGAGTGGTGGGGAAAAAGCCTTATCAGCTCTTGCCTTGCTCTTCTCCATTATTCGTGTCAAGACCATTCCATTTGTCATCTTGGATGAGGTGGAAGCTGCGCTGGATGAAGCCAATGTTAAACGTTTTGGGGATTACCTCAATCGATTTGACAAGGACAGCCAGTTTATCGTTGTGACCCACCGTAAAGGAACCATGGCAGCGGCTGATTCCATCTATGGAGTGACCATGCAAGAGTCAGGTGTCTCAAAAATTGTTTCAGTTAAGTTAAAAGATTTAGAAGGTATTGAAGGATGACAATTAAACTAGTAGCAACAGAAATCGGAATAAGTAAATTGATACAATAGCCTATAAAGAAAGCCTTGAAATTTAGCTGATTTCAGGGCTTTTTAACTGTCTATTGCTATCAGGGTAAAATCATTAGAGATGTTGCGAGTTTATGGAGACACCCTTGATTTGTAAAATGTTAAATAGTAGAGAATCATTTCATCTATTCTTTGTTTACCAGTTTATCGAAATGGCTAGTATAGTGTAATTTTAACTTGTTTTCTCCTAAAATATCAAGGACTTGTATGGCCTGTTTCATTTTTTCAATTCCGCTATCTAAATGACGCTTAAATTCAAAGTAACCAGTTGCATAGAGAAAAACTGTCTGTTCATAAAAGTTTAATTCATTATCTAATAATGCTTTTATTTCGGTGATTAGACAAGTACAGTTTGAAAATTCTTCCTTATCTACGCTAAGAATTAGACAATTGATGGCCAATTGAGTGACAATTCGCTTATTTGTTTTATTCAACGAAGAGTAGATGTAATTGTTCAACATTTCCTTTGTTAATAGGAAGTAGGAGTTGTAGTTTATTGTTCGTACACAGTTACCTAATAAAGTGATTTCATAGTAACCCCATTTTTCAACTTTAAAGAGATAATCTGTCAATTGAAGTAATTCTTTATTTGATGGAATAATGCTGGAATCCATTGTATGTAGAATGGATTTTATCATTGTTTTATCGAAAGAATTTAAAGTGTAATGTGATGAGTCAGAAAGTAGAGCAGCTATATTTTTGATGTTATGTGATGAATATTGCTTACGAATATATTGAACCAAATTAGCGAATAATTCAGCATTAGTATAATCTTCATTATGTAAAATAAGAAACTCATCTAAAGTAATGTGTAATTTGTCTAAAATATTGATAAGTCGAATACAAGATATCTCTGATTCCCCACGTTCGAATCTAGATATTTGAGATTTTGAAAGGTGTTCATCTGCTACAGAGCATAGACTAATTTGTTTTCCTTTACGAACTTTTCTAAGTGTGATGCCAAGTTTTGATTTCATAATTTCCCATTTTCCCAACAAAAATTAAATCCGTTTTTATTTATTGTACAATAAATAAAAACGGAAAGGAAGTCCGAGTATGAAGAAAATTTCAAAATTTTTGCCGATTTTGGTTTTGGTGATGGATATTATTATAATTGTTGGTGGGTAAAATGCTTAAGTGTACACTTAAGTCTTTAGAATATTCTAAAGACTTAAGATTTTATAGATACATAGTATAAAATACGGTATTTATAATTTGGGGGGCTTTAATTGAAAAAACAGAATTTATTTAAAATATCAAATAATGTACAAGAGTATTCGAATGCTTTTAATACTATGGGTTTAAATTTTCAAGGAGAAATTCCTATTTTTGTTGACCACAAAAGAGAAGATTTACTTCATAATATCAAGCGAATTAACAATGAATATTCCGAATGCTATAAAACAACGCCAATTTACCAATGCGATGCAGGGATCACTCTATCTTCTGATTTAGAGTTTTATAAAAACTGTAGGTTATTTTGTAAGAAGTGGGTGACCTCTTTAAATGAGATGATAAACATAGAAAATCTGGTAGTAATAGGACTATATAAAGATTTTTCGCAATATAAAATTTTGACTATATTAGAATATTGTAAGAAAAATAATATTGAACTGTACATACTGACAGGAAGAGATCTATCTTCATTGTCTTGGATGATAGGAAAGCAGTTTTACTCAAAAAGTGAAAAAGAAGTACGAAAAGCAGTCTTTTCGCATAAAAAGTTAAATGAATTTAGTGAAACAAAAAACAAATGGGATATTTTTGATATAAAAAGGCTTGAAAATGAAAATATAAAAAATCTTTTGGAAGAAAAATCTTGGTCAGAATTAGTTTTTCATGGACATGGAAAAGAAGATCATCTAAATTTAGCTGATTTCACTTTGCATGGTTTTAATAAATTAATTCCTCAACAAGAAAAATTTGCTCCTTCTTGGGGCCATCAAGGGCAATCTTTTTTTAAGGATGAGAGTAAAGCAATACGTATTAGCTCTATAAATGTTGAAACATTATTTTTATTATCTTGTAGTAATTTTCCGTTTAATGATTGTAGATTGTATGATTCTAGATTCAACTTAACATTAGATGCTATCGATGGAATAGCAAGAAATATTGTTGCTTCTATTGCTGTTCAATCGATTGATAATCCAGAGATATATGAAATTTTTTCAGATTCAAATTTGACAAATATTGGAACCAAACTTCATAATAAATTAAATGATGTACAGCCGTTTGTTTCAATTGTTAATATTGGACTCCCAAATACTAGAAAAGTAGATCAATCACTTGAAAATATAAATGGGATTGTCCGATTAACCCAAAGTAGCAAAATGATTTTATCGCGACTTGCTTCATATGTTTCGTCTGGGTTATTAAGTAGTGAACATGAGGTAAAAAAGTTATCTAATAATGTTTTAGCAGATTACATGCAAATGACACGCAGAGGTACCTATGGAGTGACAGAAGAAAAATATTTAAATTTTGAACAAAATTTAATAAATAGAGTAAATCCTATTTCTAAAAAGATAGCTGAAATAATGATTCAGAACCAAAATGACGAGCTTTTCGAATTTGATCGATATAATATTTTTAGGTCTATAATTGATGAAAGTAGTATTTTCAAAAAAATATGTTGTTGTGGAAGTTCGGGTGTTGGTTGCAACTATATTCCAGAAACTAACAATTTATTCAATATTAATTCTTTCTATTGTTATAGGTGCGGTGATAAAAATACTTCAATGACAGGCATGCCAGAAGTAGATTTTATGTGTGATAATTATGATAGAGAAAGATTAAGAATAAAATATAAGATTGTTATTACTCCACAACATAGAGGAGATGTTTACTTAGGAGTACAGCTACCAACATATGTAGAAAAGTCATCAAATACCTCACCAGAGTTGAAAAGAATACGTTTTAAAAATATTGGAACTAAAGTAGTTGAAGGAGAGATCTGTTTTAACGAGGATACTTTACTTCAAAGCTATTATCTTAAGCTATTTATTATTCAGAATGGGGGAATAGCTATTAGTAGATGTTTCTTCAATTTAATAAATAATTGTGAGGGAAAGTTTGAAAAAATATAAATGTAATATATTTATTATTTACTCTAATTTTGAGTAATTGAAACACGAGGAGTATTCCTTCACCAAATTTGAGAAAGGCCTATTTCTTTTTATAAACAAGTCGCTTATCTAATAATAAATTTACTAATTATAATCTTAAGAAATCGTAAAGCAATACAAGATATCAGATATTTATCTGTAAATCTATTAATTAGCATTCTAGTCTTATCTTCATTATAAAATCAGTATTTTGAGATGTACAAGACAAGCTTCCTAGTTTTCTCTTTGATTTTTTTAGTATTATGGTCACAGTTGGTTGTACCTAATAGGATGAACTACAGTTATAATGATGGATTTTTTCAAATGTATTGGCTGAAGCACTCACTTAATCGCCTCGTCGCGATTTGTAATAGTGATATGTTTTCACGTTTTATATTATAGTTTTAAACAAAGAGCACAATACTTTTTAACTCAGTGTTGTGCATTGAATGAAACGAAAGAAAGGAATGAATAACAATGGATATTTTTTTAGGTACACCAATCACAGGAATAATTAATCCGAACTTGAAAAGTCCGTTAGAAACTGCGACAAAGTCCAGAATTAAGGGGATTATTTCTGATTTGAGATCGTATGGTCATAATGTGTTTTGTGCTCTAGAGGAAGAAGAATTTGGCAAAAAGATTGCAGATTCTTTAGAATGTACCCTTAGAGATTATTCGATACTGAAACAAAGTAATGTATATATTACTTTTCCAAATAATAGTTATGGATGTGCTGTGGAACTTGGTTGGGCTTCAGCGCACTCTATTCCTATTGTCTTAGGAATTAACAAAAGAATCGGTTCAAAAACACCATTGTATGAAGGTTTACACACAACAGGTACTCAGGTTCATGTTATTTATTATGATTCTGAAGATGAGTTTCCAGATAAACTTGAATGGTTAAAAATATTAAAGTACATAGAAAAGCATATATTTATTAGGTGATTGTTATGAGAATTTTGACAGTAACTACAAATTTTGGTTTTGGTCCGTCTTCCAAATTATATTCTATTATCAAAGAGCTATTGAAGATGGGATATAAAGAGATTACATTTTGCGGAAATGGAGAATCTATAAATTTTTTTAAGACCAACTTTGGTAATAGATTAGAATACATCGAGTGTGATACTGATGAAATTAGGTCTGAAAGCTTTTTGAAAATAGTAGATATTAAGAATTATGAACTCTTAATTAATGTTATGAATCTGAATATTCCTAAAATTCAACGAGATACAAATTTAAATGTAAAAAGTGTATTTGTTGATAGTCTAAGTTGGATGTGGGAAAAACCCCTAGATGGGATTAACGAATATGATATTTATTTTGTTCAAAATGCTTTTATTGATCCCAATAATTTATCGCAGTATAAGAATATCCAAACAATAAATCCTATTATTAATACGGAAGGAATAACAAAAACAAAAGATTTCAAAAACAATAAAATTCTATTAAATTTCGCTGGTATAGTTACTCCATATGAAAATGATGTATTTTTCAAAAAGTACATGTTATTTTATCTAAAACTTTTTTCAAAAATACCTAATATTGATAAATATGAGATTGATTGTGCTTGTAACATGACGCAGAAAAAATGGATTGAATCAAACAACCGTTTTGACTACAATGTTACATTTAAAGTAATGTCCCATAAAGAGTTTCTATCAGCGTCATGTGAAGCAAGTAGGATATTTACAACACCTGGTTTGACATTTTATTTAGAGAGTTTAGAATTAGGCTTAAAACCACATTATTTTTTGCCTTCAAATTATTCTCAGGCATTATTGCTTGAAAAATATAATCAAATCTCTGGGAATTGTAATACCTTATCTAAGTATGGATATTTATTTTCAACAGATGAGTTACTTGAAGAAAGTGAAGGTGTGACTAAAGTAAGAGAAGCATTTTCTAATATTAGTACAAGATATAAAGAAGAAATCTTCGACAATATAATATCATATATTAATGAAGGTTCGGTGTATGAATCAAAAAATGAAATTCAATATAAGGAAGAGAGCGGTATTCGTTCAATTATTAGAATTATGCTTGAAAAAGGACTATTGAAAGGAAGATAATACATGCCTGTGATTGAAGATATTGATTTTTCCAATTTACTAGTGAAAAAAATGTATAAAAAAGATTTAAATCAGATAATTTCATTAAATGACTTAAATTATGATGCTAGTTTTAGGGATAATTTAATAGTTTTTGATGAAACAAGTAATTTTTCTCCAAATAACAGTCTTGTTGTTGGGGGGGCTTGTATTGATCGCTGTGATGCAAAAATTGATAATCTGGCTATCAATTTTTACTTTGATATACTGATGCCTATTAATGAGGCCATCATGAAAAATTTAAATTGTGCAATATATGTGGATACACCTATTGAATCATGTAAAGATGATTGTGAAAAAGAAAGATGGCAACAATTTGTTAAACGCTTAGAAATATTTTTTGAACAGCTAGGAAAACGTGTAGGCATTGAAATAAAAATAATTCGAAGAGATTTATCTTATAAAATGATTGATAAGATATTAAAAAAACATAACTTTAGTGATGATGAATTAAAAGGTTTGTATGATTTAGTGCCTAGTGCAAAGAATATTGTATTTGGACCAGAACTATTACTTCATTTTCGTAGATCAATCATTTCGTATTTACCAGAATTCATTTCAGAATATTTTGAAGAAAATTTTGAAGAAATTATAGTTTGTGAAGAGTTAAGTCAGTGTAAAGCAATTGGCAAAGCCTGGAGAATCAGTAATAAAATATATCCCAAAATATATATAGATATGCCATCTCTTAGTTGTAGAAATCGCATGCATAGGAGTAATAATGGGAAAATAGGTATTTTTGAATCAGCATCTTTGAATAAAACTAGAAAATCTGATCCATTGTTTCATGAATTTATGAATAGAATAGAATTGGAAGCTATTTTTAAATCTTTTGATGTTGATAATTTTTGGTTAGTAAAAGATGAATTAGAAGGAATGTGGTATGAGAAGCAATAAAATTTCATCAGAGTTAAAATATTATCTATATATCATTTTTACAAATTTACGATTTACTAGAATAGTAAATATTATCTTTATTGTTCAGTTTTTGGGATTATCTTTAGTACAATTTGCATTTTTTCAATCTATTTTTCTATTTTCACAATTAGTTTCAGAGATTCCCTCCGGAATTTTAGGAGATAGGTTTAGTAAGAAGAAAATCGTTCTATTGGGACTAGTTCTGTTATCAATTACTCCATTATTAACTCTTTCATCAATCTTGCTAATGAAGGACTATGTTTACTATGTTATACTAGGTGCATTTGTTTTAGAAGGAGTAGGAAATGCTTTTTTAAGTGGAGCTGATGATGCCTTGTTTTTTGAATCTCTAAGAAGTGAAGGCAAGGAGGAGAGTTATGGGAAAATACGAGGAAAGTTACAATTAATCAGCGCTCTGACTTTGGGGATTGCTACATTTATAGGAGGTGGTTTATATAGCATTACAAGATGTTTACCATATTTTATACAATCTTTTACACTTATAGGTTCAATGATAATCATCATATCTATTCCAGATAATCAGAAACACTCTATAGAAGATCTTAATCAAAATGGTGTTCCGAAATTTAAAGAATTATTTTCAGTTTTTCATAGGTTGCTAAAATCTACTAAAATTCTTTTCATGTTCGCTTTTACTACGGTTATTGTCTCAGCAATTAACGTAGTATTTGCTTTATTACCAGATTATTTTTCTAAAATAGGATTTTCTACATCTATTAATGGAGCTATGTTTATGATTTATAGTATCATTGGTGGCATAGTAGCAACTCAAGCTTATAAAATATCAAAAATAAGAGTTTCTAAATTAATTATGCTGCTATCATTGATACTAATGATTTCCATTATTTTTCAAATTTTGCCTTTCAATGCCACATTTATATTTAGTTTTCTACTGTTGTACATTATCATAGATATTCTTGATCCTATTATCATGGAGATGTTACATCTTTGGGTTGATGACAATTCAAGAGCAACAGTTATATCAGGACTATCCTTTTCAATTAGTCTTGTTACAATGTTGGTAAATCCGATAATTGGTGTAGGAATTCAAATATTTAATATGAGAATAACTATCTTATTGATTTCTTGTTTTATGATTGTAATGATATTAATCTCGTATATGTTAATAGAAAAAACTAAAAGGAGTAAAAAACATGAAAACAGAGAATAAGGCTTATTTAGGTGATTCCAGAGCTATGGAAGATGTAGAAAATGATTCTGTTGATTTAATAATCACTTCTCCACCATATTTTAATTTAGTTGATTATCAACACGATGATCAGATTGGGTTAACAGAAACATATAAAGGCTATATTCAGAGTCTAAATAGTGTTTGGGAAAGATGTAGTAAAATATTAAAAGAAACAGGAACAATTTGCATCAATATTTGCAGTTCTGTAGAAATTAGCAGAAAAAATCAAAATATGTATTACGATATCAAACATGAAATTGAAAAATTCTTTGCGGAGCATAATTTCTATATTGAAGGGACAATAATATGGAATTTGAATAATACTTCATATATCAAAAATCAAGTTGAAAAATATCCTTCAAGTTATTCGAATAATGAGTCTTTGATTCTAAATAACTATGAATACATATTGATTTTTAAGAAAAAGTCAGAATTTATAGTGTGGGATAGAAACATTGAGGGCACTAAATTTATTGACTGCATTTGGAATATACCTTGGGATTATTCTACAAGACCACCAGCTTTTCCAGAACAAATTGTCAATCAACTTATTGATATTTATTCTCTGGAAGGTGATGTTGTGTTGGATCCGTTTATGGGGCAAGCGACTACATCTTTGTGTGCTTTTAAGAAAAATAGAAAGTTCATTACCTATGAATTAAATCCAACCACTTATAAATTAGGTTTAAAAAAACTAAATCAAGTGGGTGCGCTGAATGTAAACAGATAAGAAAGTAGTAGAAGGTCTATTATGAAAATAACTACAGTTGGTATGGGGTACGTCGGTTTGACTTTATCTGTCCTGTTATCTCAGGAACATGACGTGGTTGGATTAGACATTAATTTACAGAAAGTCGAACAGCTTAATAATAAAATTTGTCCATTTATCGACTATGAGTTGGAGAGATATTTTTTAAATAAAGATTTGAAATTCGAAGCTTGTATTTATGATGAGAAGTACTTTGAAAAAGTTGATTGTATCATAATAGCAATACCAACAGACTTTGATGAAAATAAAGGAGTATTAGATACTGAGGGTATAGAATCAGTTATAGCTGATTGCCTAAGTATTAATCCTGTTGCATATATAGTTATAAAATCTACAGTGCCAATCGGATTTACGAATTATTTGAATACAAAATTTCACACAGATCGGATCATTTTTTCTCCAGAGTTTTTGCGTGAAGGAAAAGCATTATTAGATAACTTATTTCCATCTAGAATTATTTTGGGAGGGAGAGCTGAATATTGTCAAAGATTTGGAAGATTATTATCGGAGTTCTCGTTAAATGAAGTTGCCCCGATTCTACTGACAAATTCAGCTGAAGCTGAAGCAATTAAGTTATTTTCAAATTCATACCTTGCAATGAGAATTGCGTTCTTCAATGAAATTGATAGTTTTTCCATTATGAAAGGGTTAAATACTAAAAATATCATTGAAGGAATTTGTTCTGAAGAAAGAATCGGAGAATTTTACAATAATCCTAGTTTTGGTTATGGAGGATACTGTTTACCTAAAGATACAAAACATATGTTAAGTGAAT
This sequence comes from Streptococcus sp. 2100, assembly GCF_013276335.1. Lineage (NCBI taxonomy): Bacteria > Bacillati > Bacillota > Bacilli > Lactobacillales > Streptococcaceae > Streptococcus > Streptococcus sp. 2100. The sequence continues at coordinate 29,396 of NZ_VMKV01000045.1, forward strand.
GTGAAGGCCTTCCAACTGTTTTGTTAGATTCTATTGTATTAAGTAACCAAAAAAGATCAGAGTTTATAGCAACACAAATAACAAAAAATAATATATACAATGTAGGCATTTATCGTTTGCTAGCTAAAAAAGATTCTGATAATATTCGTGATTCGTCAACTGAAAATGTGATTAAACAATTAACGAAATATAATGTAAATATTATTATTTATGAACCGTTTTTGTCTTCAAAAGAGATTTTTGATGCTAAAGTTGTAACGAATCTGGAAGAATTTAAAAAAACATCGGATGTTATTATTTCAAATAGAATTTCAGATGAATTGTCTGATGTATTAGAAAAAGTTTATACAAGAGATATATTTAATAGGGATTAAATAATAATATTTTACTTTTGAGAAGTTGCGATAACATAATATTTGAGAAAATCAAAGTATATTACGATTTATAGCGAAATGAAATAAAAATTGAACAAATTTATTGGGGAAGTTAAACCAATTTCTAACAATGTTTTAGAAACAACGGTGTACTATTTCAATGTCAATATACTATGTTATAACATGTTTTTTATAAGATAAGTAACTATAGAAGAAAAGTTTCTATAACAACCTCTTCCTCATCCGAAAGAAACCTCTTATTGGGTCTTAAAAAGTGATAGCCAGCAGACCTATTATTAGACTTTTTTGTCAGGGAAAGATGAGCAACAAGGTATCACGCTTTACCATCATGATCAGCGACGGAGTGGTTTAGTAGTGCAGGAATCTCATGGAGCTTATTCTGCTTATGCGATAGCAGTCCAAGGTTTAGGAGCAAAGCGATGCTAAGCTTGGTAAACTGCGAACTGCTAGTCCGCTTATCGTCAACTGGAAGAAGCTGCACTTGTTGGTTGTTGGGCACATGTGAGAAAGGAGTTTTTTGAAGCGACGCCCAAGCAAGTGGGGAAATCATCGTTAGGTGCTAAAGGCTTAGCTTATTGATGGGATACATTGTCGATTGATGAACGACTACAGAAACGTCAAGAAAAGCTCCAACCCTGAATGGAAGACTTCTTTGTTTGGTGCCGGATCCAGTCAGTTTTACAGGGTTCAGAACTAGGGAAGGCTATTGAATACAGGCTCAATTCTGAAGAAACCTTTAAGACAATTTTGAAAGACGAGCATCTCTTCCTTGTTATTGGACGATAAACAAGTGGAACTTACTCTGACTTGGAATTCCACTTGTTTTTTCGATTTTTATCAGATTAATTTCAACTTTTATTGGCGGTGGAAGTTAGTTTGGGAATTTAGAAAAAATCCAGTTATACTAAAGGGTTAAGTAATATTGGATAAAAATTAAGTGATAAAGTCGGGAGTTTATCAAGCGTCTAATCTCAAATGGATTAGGCGCTATTTGCTTTTTCTATGGTATAATAGAAGGTGGATTTATTAATTGGAGTATGAAGAATTTATGATTAAACTAGTAGCAACGGATATGGACGGAACCTTCCTAGATGGGAATGGACGCTTTGATATGGATCGTCTCAAGTCTCTCTTGGCTTCCTACAAGGAAAAAGGGATTTACTTTGCGGTGGCTTCGGGTCGGGGATTTCTGTCTCTGGAAAAATTATTTGCTGATGTACGTGATGACATTATTTTCATCGCGGAAAATGGCAGTTTGGTAGAGTATCAAGGTCAGGACTTGTATGAAGCGACTATGTCTCGTGACTTTTATCTGGCAACTTTTGAAAAGCTGAAAACGTCACCTTATGTAGATATCAATAAGCTCCTTTTGACTGGTAAAAAGGGCTCTTATGTGCTAGATACGGTTGATGAGACTTATTTAAAAGTGAGCCAGCATTATAATGAAAATATCCAAAAAGTAGCGAGTCTAGAAGATATTAAAGATGACATTTTCAAATTTACAACCAACTTCACAGAAGAAACGCTGGAAGCTGGTGAAGCTTGGGTAAACGAAAATGTCCCTGGTGTTAAGGCCATGACAACTGGCTTTGAATCCATTGATATTGTTCTGGACTATGTCGATAAGGGTGTGGCCATTGTTGAATTAGCCAAAAAACTTGCTATCACAATGGATCAGGTTATGGCTTTTGGAGACAATCTAAATGACTTGCATATGATGCAGGTTGTGGGACATCCTGTAGCTCCTGAAAATGCACGACCAGAAATTTTAGAATTAGCAGAGACTGTGATTGGTCACCATAAAGACCAGTCGGTTATAGCTTATATGGAGGGCTTATAATGGTAGATATAAAATTGATTGCATTGGACTTGGACGGGACCTTGCTGACTACTGATAAAAGGCTGACGGATCGTACCAAGGCAACTTTGAAAGCTGCGCGTGATCGTGGTATCAAGGTCGTATTGACAACTGGTCGTCCCTTAAAAGCTATGGATTTCTTTCTCCATGAGTTAGGGACTGACGGTCAGGAAGATGAGTATACGATTACTTTTAATGGTGGTTTGGTTCAGAAAAATACAGGTGAAATCCTTGATAAAACAGTCTTTTCATATGATGATGTGGCACGTTTGTATGAAGAAACAGAGAAATTATCACTACCTCTTGATGCCATCTCAGAAGGAACAGTTTATCAAATCCAATCGGACCAAGAAAGTCTTTATGCTAAATTCAATCCAGCATTGACCTTTGTTCCAGTGGACTTTGAAGACTTATCTAGTCAAATGACCTATAATAAATGCGTGACTGCCTTTGCTCAAGAACCCTTGGATGCAGCCATTCAAAAGATTTCTCCAGAATTGTTTGACCAATATGAAATCTTTAAATCACGTGAAATGTTGCTAGAGTGGTCACCAAAGAATGTTCATAAAGCAACAGGTTTGGCAAAACTAATCAGTCATTTGGGAATAGACCAAAGCCAAGTCATGGCTTGTGGTGACGAGGCCAATGACCTCTCTATGATTGAATGGGCAGGGCTCGGTGTTGCCATGCAAAACGCTGTTCCTGAAGTCAAGGCAGTCGCAAATGTAGTGACGCCAATGACCAACGATGAAGAGGCTGTCGCCTGGGCTATCGAAGAATATGTGCTAAAGGAGAACTAAGATATGGGATTATTTGACCGTCTATTCGGAAAAAAAGAAGAACCTAAAATCGAAGAAGTTGTAAAAGAAGCTCTGGAAAATCTTGATTTGTCTGAAGATGTTGAGCCTGTCTTAACAGAAGCTCAGGAAGTTCCTCAAGAAGAAGCAGAGGTTGAAAGTTCTGAAGAAACTCTGCTCCAAGAAGAGGATAATCAAGAGACAGTTGAAGAAAGTCTGGATTCAGAGCTAGCTGTAGAAGTTCAACAAGAAGAAGTCGAAGAATTGCCAAACTCAGAAGAAGTCACAGAGGAAGAGAATCCTGAGTTTCTAGAGACTGTAGAAGGAAATAGTTCTGAAGTGCTTGAAGCAGAAACGCCTCAAGCAGAAGAAACTGTTCAGGAGAAATATGACCGCAGTCTTAAGAAAACTCGTACAGGATTTGGTGCCCGCTTGAACGCCTTCTTTGCTAACTTCCGCTCTGTTGACGAAGAATTTTTCGAGGAACTAGAAGAACTGCTCATCATGAGTGACGTTGGTGTCCAGGTAGCTTCAAACTTAACAGAAGAGCTCCGCTACGAAGCCAAGCTCGAAAACGCCAAGAAACCTGACGCACTGCGCCGTGTCATCATTGAGAAATTGGTTGAGCTTTATGAAAAGGATGGTAACTACGATGAAAGCATCCACTTCCAAGATGGCTTGACAGTCATGCTCTTTGTTGGTGTTAATGGTGTTGGGAAAACAACTTCTATTGGGAAACTAGCCCACCGCTACAAACAAGCAGGTAAGAAGGTCATGCTGGTTGCGGCAGATACCTTCCGTGCAGGGGCAGTAGCCCAGCTTGCTGAATGGGGCCGTCGTGTGGACGTTCCAGTGGTGACTGGACCTGAAAAAGCTGACCCAGCCAGTGTGGTCTTTGATGGCATGGAACGTGCCGTAGCTGAAGGTATCGATATTCTCATGATTGATACTGCTGGTCGTTTGCAAAACAAGGACAACCTCATGGCTGAGTTGGAAAAGATTGGTCGTATCATTAAACGTGTTGTTCCAGAGGCCCCCCATGAAACCTTCTTGGCTCTTGATGCATCAACAGGTCAAAACGCTCTTGTACAGGCCAAAGAATTTTCGAAAATCACGCCATTAACTGGAATTGTCTTGACTAAGATTGACGGAACTGCTCGAGGTGGTGTTGTTCTAGCCATCCGAGAAGAACTCAATATTCCTGTAAAATTGATTGGTTTTGGTGAAAAAATCGATGATATTGGAGAGTTTAACTCAGAAAACTTTATGAAAGGTCTCTTGGAAGGCTTAATCTAACCAGAAACAAAAATCCTGCAAGGCATAAACTTGCAGGATTTTTTTTATTATGTGACTATTAGTCCGTCTCGCTCCGTTAGGTGCGAGACAAAAAAACCACCCGCTATGCGGGTGCGCGTCGAAGGTTATACCAAAAAAACTCCGAACGCGATACAATAAAGGTGTTCAAGCTAATTGTAAAGCGAAAGGAGAAAAATATGGCACAAAAGGCTCATAGTTTATCGCACACAAAGTGGCATTGTAAGTATCACATTGTGTTCACCCCTAAGTATAGACGAAAAGTTATCTATAATCAATATCGAAGTAGTTTAGGCGAAATATTTCATCGCTTGTGTAGTTATAAAGGAGTTGAAATTATCGAGGGTCACTTAATGCCAGACCATGTACACATGTTAGTAAGTATTCCACCAAGGATAAGTGTTTCGAGTTTCATGGGTTATTTAAAAGGAAAAAGTGCACTCATGATGTTTGACAAACACGCCAATCTCAAGTACAAGTTTGGGAATCGGCATTTCTGGGCGGAAGGTTATTATGTAAGTACAGTAGGGCTTAATGAAGCCACAATTAAGAAATATATCCAAGAACAGGAAAAGCATGATATAGCACTAGATAAATTGAGTGTAAAAGAATATGAGGATCCCTTTAGGGATAGTGGTAAGTAATACTAAAGCCTCTTTAAGAGGCAAGGTAACCGCCCAATAACGAAGTATATTGAAAAATCTCCAGACTAGAGAACTCACGGATAGTTCCTAATCTGGAGATTTCTTATTTACACTTTTCTTGTACAACTTTAGTCCATGGTAAATAAGCCTCTAAAACCTCTTTGTTTACGAGAGTTTCCTCGTTTGGAAGACATTCTAGAAGATAGGATAG
>NZ_VMKV01000046.1:0-17304 GCF_013276335.1 Streptococcus sp. 2100
TAGTAATATGAAATCAACTAAAGAAGAAATCCAAGCTATCAAAACACTTTTAAGAGACTCTCGTACAGCTAAATATCATAAACGCCTTCAAATCGTTCTATTTCGTCTGATGGGTAAATCTTATAAAGAGATTATAGAGCTTTTAGACTGTAATCAAACAACGATTTGGCCAACTGTAAAAAAATATGAGGAGTTCGGACTCGATTCTCTCCTTCAAGAAACACGTGGTGGTCGTAACCATGCATATATAGAGAAAGCCTTTCTTGCCCGTCATTTGAAGGCTGCAGAGGCAGGAGAATTTGTTACAATTGATGCCTTATTTCAGGCTTATACAAAGGAGTTAGGTCCTTCCTACACACGTGATGCCTTTTATCAACTCTTGAAGTGCCATGGTTGGCGAAATATTAGGCCACGTCCAGAACATCCCAAGAAAGCAGACTCTCAAACCATTGTCGCGTCTAAAAATAAAATCTCAATTCAAGAAGACAAGAAAGCGCTTTAAAACCAGTAGGCATTTTCGTAAGGTTCGCTTGATGTACCAAGATGAGGCTGGTTTCGGTAGAATCAGTAAACTGGGATCTTGTTGGGCTCCAATGGGGAGTAGGTCCACATGTCCATAGTCACTATATACGAGAATTTCGCTATTGTTATGGAGCTGTTGATGCCCATATTGGAAGATATCATGAATCAACTTCAAGATGTTATACAAGGACTGGAGAAGGAGGTGATAAAGTCCATCGTTAATCGGAGATGGACTAGAATGCTTTTTGAAAGCATATGAGTATTATATGCAATTTCTTTATAATAAAAAGACCGGATTGCTCCGATCTTTTAAAGTTCCGCTCTATGAAAATCAAAGAATAAAGTCTACAAGTTTCATATTTGATTTTCGGCGAGAGGAATTATTTAATTGCGCGTGATTGCAACCCTTCTTCTTCCAAGAAGAGACGGAATGGTACGAGTTCTTCTGCTTCGTATTTTTCCTTGAAGGCTTTGATAGCTTCTTCTGAGTGAAGTTTTGGATCCAATTCAAGTACTTCTACTGGAAGTGGACGGTGTGGAGTGATGCGAGCATCGATCACAATAGTTTTACCTTCTTTGTTGAGTTTAACAGCTTCTGCAACAACTGCATCGATGTCTTCGATACGGTCAACTGTAAATCCTACAGCACCTTGCGCTTCAGCGATTTTCGCATAGTCAGCATTAGAGAAGTCACAACCAAACAAGTGTTTGTTTGTGTCTTCGTATTTGTCCTTGATGAAGGCATATTTACCATTTGAGAAGACAACGTTGATAACTGGAAGGTCGTATTGAACGTTTGTGATAACGTCTGGGTAGCACATGTTGAATGCACCGTCACCCATGATGTTCCATACTTGGCGATCTGGATTGTCTTTCTTAGCAGCGATACCACCAGGAAGGGCAATACCCATTGTCGCAAAGAGTGGAGATGTACGCCACATGTTCTTAGGTGTCATGTGAAGGTGACGAGTAGATGTTTGAGTAGTGTCACCTACGTCGATTGAGTAGATAGCGTCTTGATCAGCATGTTTGTTGATTGCATTGTAAACTTGATACAATTGCAATTCACCCTCAGTTTTACCTTCGAGTTTGTTCATGTAATCACGCCAGTTTTGGTTGTTCTTCACGTTTGCACGCCACCATGGAGTAGATTCAACTGGATTCACTTTGTCAAGGATTGCTTTGGCTGCTTGACCTGCATCACCAAGGATTGAAGCGTCAAGGGCGTGACGTTTACCAAGTTTGTAAGGGTCAATATCAACTTGAATGAATTTTTCAGTGTTCTTGAATGCTTCGTAAACTTCAGCAAATGGGAAGTTTGAACCAAGGAAAAGAACTGTGTCTGCTTCAAAGACCACTTCGTTGGCTGGCTTCCAACCAACACGGTAAGCAGAACCTGTCAAACCTTCATAGTTCCATTCGAAAGCTTCAAAGTTTTTACCAGTTGTGATAATTGGTGCTTTGATTTTACGTGACAATTCAGTGATCACTTCACCAGCTTTAACACCACCGTAACCAGCATAGATAACTGGACGTTCAGCATTGTTCAAGATTTCAACAGCTTTGTCGATTTCAACTTCGTTCAAAGCAGGAGCGATAAATGAACGCTCGTATGAACCTGATCCATAGTATGAGTTTTCGTCGATTTCTTGGAAACCAAAGTTTACTGGGATTTCAACAACAGCTGGACCTTTTTTAGAGACTGCAGCACGGCAAGCTTCGTCGATTACTTTTGGTAATTGCTCAGCGTAAGCTACGCGTTTGTTGTATACAGCGATACCGTTGTACATTGGGTTTTGGTTCAATTCTTGGAAAGCATCCATGTTCAATTCATTAACTGGACGTGATCCAAGGATCGCTAGGAATGGAGTATTATCCATAGCTGCATCGTAAACACCGTTAATCAAGTGAGTCGCACCTGGACCACCTGAACCAACTGCAACCCCGATTGAGCCACCGAATTTAGCTTGCATAACCGCTGCAAGAGAACCTGTCTCTTCATGGCGAACTTGCAAGAAGCGGATATCTTTGTCTTCAGCCAAAGCGTCCATCAATGAGCTGAGTGTTCCTGATGGGATACCGTAGATTGTATCTACGCCCCATGTTTTCAATACGTTAAGCATTGCTGCAGATGCAGTAATTTTTCCTTGAGTCATAGTGATAACTCTCCTTCAATTTTTTAGACTTGGAGAATACGATTACATAGAATTGGAAACGTTCTCCAAATTTTTACTATTCCACTATATCATATTTATGTTGACTTTTCTAAAAATCTGCTCAAAACTCTCTACTTTCTATTCTAATACAGTTTTGAAAGTGCTGCCATTCCTGTTTTATAACAAAGAAATCTAGTCATTACTTTTAGTCTATTTTACTAAAGTTTAGTAAGAGTGAACTAGTCAGAACAGATACAGAACTAAAGGCCATGGCTAGACCTGCCAATTCTGGAGTGAGCGCCAATCCAACACCAGAAAAGACTCCTGCTGCAATCGGAATTCCGACGACATTGTAGATAAAGGCCCAGAAAAGATTGAGCAGAATTCGATTAAAGGTTTTCTTACTCATGTCAAAGGCACGCACTACGCCTAGGAGGTTATTGGTTGTCAACACTAAATCTGCTGACTCGATGGCAATATCTGTTCCAGCCCCCATAGCAATTCCCACATCTGCTACACTGAGGGCAGGGGCATCATTGATACCGTCCCCAACAAAGGCTACTTTACCAGCTGATTGTAGTTTATGAATTTCATGGGCTTTTTCTTCTGGCAAGACACCTGCAATGACCTCTTCGATTCCGATTTGATCTGCAATAGCACGCGCCACACCTGCATTGTCTCCTGTCAACATGACTGTTTTAAGGCCACGTTTTTTTAGCTGACTGATGGCTAGCTTGGCATTTTCCTTGGAAATATCTTGCAAAGCAAGCAAGCCTTTGATTTCATTGTCAACAGCCAAGAACACAACTGTCTTAGCTTCTTTTTCTAGTTCTTCTAGTTTATCTTGATAAGTGCTAGAAATGTTCATGCCATCCAGCATTTTAGCATTTCCAAGCAAAACTTGTTTTCCATTGATTTGCCCTGAGACACCTTTTCCGTGCAAGGCTTGGAAATTTTCAACAGTGTGAAACTCAAGTCCAGCTTCACTCGCTCGTTTCACAACGGCTTCAGCCAGTGGGTGTTGAGAAGCTTCTTCCAAGGAAGCTGCCAATCCAAGCACTTCTACTTCGTCGCCGATGATATCTGTGACCACAGGTTTCCCTTCCGTCAAAGTCCCGGTCTTATCAAAGACGATAGTTTGAACTTTCTGGATTTCCTGTAGAACCGTTCCATTTTTGAGGAGAACTCCCATCTTGGCACTGCGACCTGTCCCCACCATAAGGGCTGTCGGTGTTGCAAGTCCCAATGCACAAGGGCAGGAAATAATCAGAACTGCTACTCCATAGAGAAGCGAAGACACAAAGCTCGACCCAAGCACAACTACACTATCCCTGAGCAAGACGAACCAAACCCAAAAGGTCACAATCCCTAAAATGACAACTGCTGGGACAAAAATCCCTGAAATTTTATCCGTCAAGTCCTGAATCGGCGCACGACTTGTCTGAGCTTTCTTCACAAAATCCACAATCTGAGCCAAAACAGTCTCTGAACCGACTTTTTCTGCTCTAAAAACAAGTGTTCCACTATTATTGATGGTTGAGCCAATGACAGTATCTCCAACTGTCTTGTCCACAGGCAGACTCTCACCTGTCACCATAGACTCATCAATACTAGAGACACCTTCTACTACGACACCATCAACCGCAATCTTTTCACCGGGACGCACTCGAATCAGGTCACCTACCTTGACTTGCTCCAAGGGAACTTGAACATAGTTATCCTCACGCAAGACTTCTGCAGTTTTAGCCTGCAAGTCAAGTAATTTCTCCACAGCTTGGGAAGTATTTTTCCGCATTTTCTCCTCAAAAACGGCTCCCATAAGAACGAAGAAGAAGATAAATGCAGCACTTTCAAAGTAAACGGGGAGACCAGCGAAGAGGGCAACTAGGCTATAACCATAGGCCACTAGGGTTCCCAGAGCAACCAAGGTATCCATGTTGGCATTGTGCTTTTTAAAACTAGCCCAAGCACTTTGGATATAAGGCCCACCTGCTACTAGCATAATCGGTGTTGTGGCTAAAAAGGTTCCCCAACGCAGGACTTGGTGACTAATTCCTCCTGTCGACATCCCAATCATGAGAATCACAAGAGGCACAGTAAAGATACTGGTAATCCAAAAACGCTGTAAAAGTGATAGAGATTTTCGAGTCTTCTCAACCACTGTATAGCTTCCTTTTTGCATCTTCATACCACAAGAAAATTCATGTTGGCCTAATTCTTGAGGGGTAAAACGAATGACTTTCTCCTCATCTACGCCGATTGGTTCCAAGATGCCTTCTTCTTCAAACAGAATTTCCTTATAACAGTTTGAAGGTGTCACACGGTGAAAGGTGATCTCAGCTGGAATTCCCTTTTGAAGCTGGATATGGGCTGGATGATAGCCTTTTTCAGCTCGGATACGGATTTTTTGAATGCCATTTTCTAAGCTTGCTTTCACAATTTCTGTCATAGTCTCCACCTACTCTACAATCATCTTGCCGTGCATCATGTTCATACCACAAGCAAAGCCAAACTCTCCAGCCTGCTCAGGCGTGATTTCCACTATATACTCTTCCCCCATAGGTAGGTCCGCATGTACACCAAAATCTGGAAAAACAATTTGGTCCAGACAGGGTGAAGGATCCTTGCGATCAAAGACAATGCGGGCTGGCACTGATTTCTTGAGGATAATCAACTCAGGCGTATAGCCCCCCATGACCTCCACTCGAATCTCTTGGTAGCCCTTTTTTTGCTGGGCCTTTTGTCCAGATTTTTCAGGCTTTTTGAAAAACCAAAACAAGATAAACGCGATAAGGGCAATACAAATAATGGTTACAATACTATTTAACATGACGTCTCCTTTACATACAATTACATTTTACTTCTGTTACAGCGCTTGATTTCTTCTCAGAAATCACAGCTTCCAAGTCTTCCAAGTCAGCCTGAGTAAAATCACATTCAGCAATCAAATCAGCCAACAAGTTCTTAATTCTACGAGAACAAACCTTGTCCTTGATATCTTGGACAAGCAAGTCTCGACTTTGATCCAAAGTTAAAAGGGCTGAATAGACAAAGGACTTGCCTTCTTTTTTCCTTGTCAGACACTCTTTCTCGACCAAACGAGCCAAAAGAGTTTGAATGGTTGACTTGGACCATTCGAACCGCTCCGCCAGAACCCTGATCAAATCCGTACTGGTCTGCTCCCCCTGCATCCAAATAATCTTCATGACCTGCCATTCTGCATCTGAAATCTGCATCAGCACACCTCCAAAATCTACATTTGTCAATTATGTTTCTTAGTATACTCCTAAAGTCTACATTTGTCAATTATGAAATCAATATTTTATTTGAAAAATAGGATTTTAATCATTTGAAAAACGATTTGCAGTCAAATATTACTATATAAACAATAAAAATATGCTATACTAAAGAAAAAAGAAAACAACCACTAGGGGTGCGTAAAGCTGAGATTAACGACTGTTAGACCCTTTGACTCAATCTAGGTAATGCTAGCTGATGGAAGTGGAAATGATAATGGGGACTAGCAGTCTTCTATTGCCTTCCTGAAACAGATTAGCTTGTTCTTAAGAATACAAACTTCAGTTGGTTGGGAGGTTTTAGATGACTTATTTACCCGTTGCTTTGACCATTGCAGGTACTGACCCTAGTGGCGGTGCTGGCATTATGGCTGATTTAAAGTCATTCCAAGCGAGAAATGTCTATGGAATGGCTGTTGTAACCAGTCTTGTCGCTCAAAATACCAGAGGTGTTCAATTGATCGAGCACGTTTCTCCTCAAATGTTGAAAGCCCAATTGGACAGTGCCTTTTCTGATATTCCACCTCAGGCTGTAAAAACTGGGATGTTGGCAACTACCGAAATCATGGAAATCATCCAGCCCTATCTTAAAAAGCTGGATTGTCCCTATGTTTTAGATCCAGTTATGGTAGCGACTAGCGGAGATGCCTTGATCGACTCAGTTGCTAGAGACTATCTCAAAACAAACCTGCTTCCCCTTGCAACCATTATCACGCCCAATCTTCCTGAGGCAGAAGAGATTGTTGGTTTTTCAATCCATGACCCCGAAGACATGCAGCGTGCTGGTCGCCTGATTTTAAAAGAATTTGGTCCTCAGTCTGTGGTCATCAAAGGTGGCCATCTCGAAGGTGGTGCTAAAGATTTCCTCTTTACCAAGGATGATCAATTTGTCTGGGAAAGCCCACGAATTCAAACCTGTCACACCCATGGTACTGGATGTACATTTGCTGCAGTGATTACGGCTGAACTAGCCAAGGGAAAGAGCCTTTACCAGGCAGTTGATAAGGCCAAGGCCTTTATCACGAAAGCCATCCAAGACGCCCCTCAACTCGGTCATGGTTCTGGCCCAGTCAACCATACAAGTTTTAAAGATTAAGAAAAAAACTCTCTAGTTCCCACTTTAAGGGAATTAGAGAGTTTTTATACTCTTCGAAAATCTCTTCAAACTACGTCAGCTTCTATCTGAAACCTCAAGGCAGGGCTTTGAGCAACCTGCGGCTAGCTTTCTAGTTTACTCTTTGATTTTCATTGAGTATTAGTTAGGAAATAATGTCATGCAACTTTGTTAAAAAGGCTTGCGTTTTTGCCTCAATATCTTCTGCCTGCATCAAATCACGCACTACAGCTACACCAGCTATACCCGTGTCCATAAGCTGATCAATATTCTCTGATGTCAAGCCGCCAATAGCAACTACTGGAATGGCGACCGTTTGGCAAATTGTTTTCAAGGTCGATATCAGAGTAATGGGCGCATTTTCCTTGGTGGTGGTTGGGAAAATGGCTCCTGTCCCCAAGTAATCTGCACCTGATTTCTCCGCTTCCAGAGCTCTTTTAACCGTTTTAGCGGTGACACCGAGGATTTTTTCAGAACCCAAGACTTTGCGAGCTACCGAAACCGGTAATTCATCATCTCCGATATGCAGACCTGCTGCATCAACCGCAAGACAAACATCCAACCGATCATCGATTATCAAGGGTACCTGATAAGCATCTGTTATTTCCTTGACTTGTTTTGCCAGTTGATAATATTGATGGGTTGTGAGATTTTTTTCTCGCAATTGGACTATGGTAACCCCTGAACGGCAGGCCGTCTCAACTTTTGCAAGAAAGCTTTCCATGGAATCTTGATAGCTATTGGTTACCAGATATAGTCTAAGTGCTTCTCTATTCATAAACCTCTCCTTTGATGGCATCTAGCCAATTTTCATCTCTTTTTAGAAGCGAAAGCTGATTGAGTACTTGGTAACGAAATTCTTGCAATCCCATTCCTGGAACAACTATTCTCTCAGCAGCGATATTAAGATAAAAGACTGCTAAGCAAGAAGCTTCAAAACCAGTCTTTCCTTGGCTGAGAAAAACGGCTGTCAAGGCTCCAACCAAATCTCCTGTTCCTGTTATCCAGTCTAATTCTGCACAGCCATTCTCCAATACAGCGACCTGATTCTTCGAAACGATAAGGCCCTTGGGGCCTGTGACTAAGAATGACATACCTGAATAGGTCTGACACCAGTCTTTCAAGACTTGAAGTAAATCCTCCGTTTCTTGATCTTTAGCACTCGCATCGACCCCAACGCCGTGGTGTTTTAAGCCAACAAGACTTCGGATTTCCGACATATTTCCTTTAAGGACCGTAGGTCTATGGTCTAAAAGGTCTTTAACTAAGCTCTTACGAATAGAGGAAGCCGTTACGCCAACCGCATCTACTACCATTGGAAGAGAAACTTGAGCTGCATAAGAAGCTGCCATACGGATTGCTTTTTCCTTCTCAGCTGACAAATGCCCCAAATTGATGAAGAGAGCCTGACTTTGCTTAGTAAAATCAAGAACCTCACGGGGATCATCTGCCATGACAGGTTTGCATCCCAGAGCCAAAATCCCATTTGCCAGCATCTCACAAGAAATCTCATTGGTCATACAGTGAATAAGAGAACTCGTTTCCAGAGGAAAAGGATTTATCAATTCCTGCATCATTCTATCCTTTCACCAAAGAAATATCCCTGCACTTTTTTAAAGAATTCCTGCTTGATTAAAAATCGAAAAGCAATAAAGGAAATCGCTGTACCAATCAAGGTTGCTCCGAAAAATCGAGGAGTGTAGATAAACCAGCTAAGCTTAGCAGCCGATCCTGTAAAGAGTACCATAACAGGATAGGAAACAATAGAACCAATAATACCTGTTCCCACAATCTCTCCTAGAGCGGAATAATGAAATTTTCGACCATACTTATAAAAGAGACCTGCCAGGAGGGCTCCAAAAGTTGCTCCTGTAAGAGCTAAAGGTGGAATCCCTTGAGTTGTCATACGGATAAAAGCTGTCACTGTAGCCATAGCCAAGGCATAAACAGGTCCCATCATGATTCCTGCTAGAATATTGACTACACTGGACATCGGTGCCATTCCCTCAATCCGAAAGATAGGTGTAAGGACTACATCAAGGGCAATCATCATAGATAAAATGGTTAATTTGTGAACTTGTAATTGGTGCTTTCTCATGTTTATTATTCTCCTTTTTCTAAAGACTGTAAATCGCTCTTCCATGTCTGGTGTTGGTAGGCCATTTCCCAAAACTTGGCTTCCATATGAACACTGATGTGGAAGGCATCTAGCATTTTTTTCTTGTCTGTCTCATCACTTTCGCGATAGAGTTGATTGACCAGCGCTCCCTCCTCTCTGATCTGTTGCTCTAACTCATCCGTAATATAAGTTTCAATCCATTGTTGGTAGAGAGGATTTGGTGATGGTTTAAGATTAAGTGATTTGCCTATATCATGGTATAACCAAGGACAAGGTAGCAAACTTGCAAAGGCAATGCCCAAGTTTGGCTCTGCAAATTGCCGATAAATGTGAGAAATGTAATGATAGCAGGTGGGAGCGATTGGATGTTGCTCCATTTCCTGATCGCTGATTTCCAATTCCTTGAAAAATTGTTGGCGGATAAACAACTCACCCTCCACTAGACTCTGAGCATTTTGTTTCAAGAGTCTTTTCATCTCTTGATTTGAAGTCTTATCAGCCAAAAGGTGATAGATTTCTGAGAAGGCCTTCAGATAGTAGGCATCCTGAATCAGGTAATAGCGGAAAATGGCAGGTTCTAAATTCCCCTCTTGTAATTGTAAAATAAAGGGATGATGAAAGGAAGCCTGCCAAGCTTCCTTGGATAATTCCATCGCAATATCTGTAAATTCCATAATAACTCCTTTATAAAAATAGACTGGTTTGAAGCAATAAAAAGAACAGCAGGTAGATGAATATTGTCCTTTTAGGAATATAAAAAGTCCGATAGCTATTCTCCACCTGTGCATGTTCGTCATATCCATGCGCCGATAGAGCTCTCAGGTAAAGATGGCGCCACCTAAAGACTGTCATCAGAACCTTGCTGTAAATCAAGGGCGACCAAAAATGTAGTTCTTGACCGCGTAATAAGCAAGCTTCCTTGAGGGACTTGATTTCTTGCTGAATAAGGGGAAAGGAATTGAATACCACAATCAAGGCATAGGCCCATGACCGTGATAACCCCTTTTGAGCCAAGTACAAGAGAAGCTCTTTTAGTGAAATAGAGGAAATAAAGACAAGTCCGATACAAACTATCACAAAGGCCCTCGTTCCAAGCATGACCGCCTGCGAAACATCTCCATGTAACTGAACTGCCCAGTAGTTGGCAAAGGATGGCAAAATGGCAAGCAGAATCATCCAAGCCAACATCTTAAATCGACGGTAATAGAGCATAAAGAAAATACAGAATGCGACTACCGAAAGATTCAGAGCAATCGAAGGAATGAAAGATGTTTCCAAGGATAAAATCAGCAAGAAGAGACTGATAATCGGTGTCTGGGTTGCTACTTTGACCATACTATCTCACCTCCCCTTGGGTATTGCTACTCTGAGATGTGAGTGGTTTGGTAATTGTCACTGTTTTCACATGACTGAGACCCTGACTAGTCATCTCAATCCAATAATCAACCACAGAGATCAAAGGATCTAAACGATGGCTAATGATCAGAAAACTTCTTCCTTGATTTCTCTCCCCCACAATCCACTTGCAAAAATAATGGCAAGCTCTATCATCCAAACCTGCAAAAGGTTCATCTAGCAAAATCACTGAAGCCTTACTGGTCAAGATGGTCAAGAGCTGAAGAATTTTTTGCTGACCACCACTTAATTGATAGGGACTCTTATCGACTGCCTGCTCCAGATCAAAATATCGTAAAGCTTTAAAAATTCGCTGATTTCTTTCAGAATCAGGTCCATCTAATTGGAGCTCTTCTCGCAGACTGACTCTAATAAACTGTTTCTCAGCTTCCTGAACAACACCCGTCAGGTCATGATACAAACTCTTTTTCTTTTTTAGAACCGAACCCTTCCAAGTAATGCGCCCCTTATACTTTTGAAATTGAAGAATGGAGCGAAAGAGAGTTGATTTCCCAACACCATTATCACCCAAGATACAGGAAATTCCTTGGTAGAATGTGAAATCCGCAATCGAAAAGAGGGAGTGCTTATTCAGCTCACAAGTCATTCTATCCATATGGAATAGTTCTGGGCTAGAAGCAACTTCCTTTGAAGTAACCTGGGTCATATCAGAGGTAGGGATTTGAAACACTTCCCTTAGTTGCCCATCTCTTAGCTCCACCATATGGTCGATATAGGCTTCATAGTCCGTTAAATCATGGTCGCACAAAATAACTGTCCTCCCATTAGAAGCTAACTCTTTTAGAATCTCCAATATCTCTATCCTACTCTTGCGGTCAATGGAAGCAAAAGGCTCATCCAAGAGATAGACCCTAGGATTCATAGCAAAGAGAACAGCCAAAGCAGCTTTTTGCTTTTCCCCACCTGATAAGTGATGAATGGGACGGTGCAAGATTGCCTTGCAGCGACATTGCTGGACTACCTCTGCTATTTTTGAATCAATTTCCTGAACGGGATGGCCGATATTCTCTAGGGTAAAAACCAACTCCTCAAACAAGTTCTCCATGGTAAATTGATGATTGGGATTTTGAAATAGAATACCAACCGTCTGGATACGTTCGATGATAGAAAGCTGACTGACCTCGCTCCCGTTTATCAGGACTTGACCGCTATAGGGAAGAGAACTGACTTGGGCAATCATTTGAAAGAGACTCAATTTTCCTGAACCACTGCTCCCAACTAACAAGGTAAAAGCTTGCCCATGAAAAGTAAAATCAATCGGTTCCGAAAAAATTGGGGACTGAATCTCCCGTAATTCCAGACCCATCTATGCTTTTCCTCCAGTTGCAAACTGATGATAGAGTTTGACAATAGCACGAACCAAGATAGTACAGAAGAAATAAACAGAAATAAAACGTACCACTAGCAAGGAAAGGACAAAAGGAAGGGAGAAGGCATAGTAACCTAACTTAATGTATTCATAGACAAAGCTAACAAGCGTAATCCCAATACTATTGGCAGTTAGAGAGAGCCAACTTTCATAGCGATTCTTGGTTACGATAAAACCAAGTTCACTTCCCAAACCTTGAACCAAGCCAGACAAAAGGGCACCTAGACCGAATTGGCTACCATAAAGAACTTCAGCAAGCGCAGCTAGCACTTCTCCAATCGTTGCACTTCCGACTCTCGGAACAAAGATGGCCGCAATGGGCGCAGCCATACACCAGAGTCCAAAGAGGATTTCATTGGCAAAAGCCTGTAAACCAAGAGGTGTTAAGAGTAGGCTGAGAATATTATACACATATCCTGAACCCACAAAAACGCCACCAAAAAAGATAGACAAGAAAGCAAGCAAGATAACATCTTTTAACTGCCATTTTTTCAACATAAAAAACTCTTTTTTTTAAAGAAAAGTGGGGCACTCAAGGTGAGCTACCAAAAGGTTTATATCACCTTCATCCAGTTTCGTAAAAGAAAAAACTCTAATTACAGATAGGAATTAGAGTTTAGCTTACAAGATTAGACCGTTCTTTTCGACATACGAAAAAAACATTTCACATTTCCCTTCGCCAGTCTTAACTGTATCAGGTTCAATGGGTATCATCTCAGCCTAAAGCACCCCAAATGTCTTTATTATTTAATTATATAACTATTATAACAAATGATTTATTACAATTCAAGAAATTGAACTGGAAATACAGCCTTGCACTCACAAAGACAGCAGATCTTTCTTTTGAAAAAACCAAATGTCTTGTTTGATAGATTAGCTATTTAAACTGAATCTGGATATATCTTTTTAGAAAAGGAAAACTTCCACTTACTTAGAATCCAAGGATAGATACCTATTGTTCACTCATTTCCCGAACAGTTTTTTCTATATTTTTTGCATACGATATTGCTGAAATGATTGAAACACCGTCAACATTAGTCTTCATAATGTCTTTAATATGTTGCGTCTGTATCCCACCAATTGCAACTAAGGGCATTTGTGGCAATAGTTTTCTCATCAATTTAAGACCTTCATAACCTATAGCGCCACCAGCATCATCTTTTGACTGGGTATCAAATACAGGACCAACACCAACATAATCTACATATTCAACTTTTGACTGTTGAAATTCTTTCTCGTTTTTTATAGAAAGACCAATTATTTTATCTGGCATCAATTTTCTAATTTCATCAACTCCAAGGTCATCTTGTCCTACATGTACGCCATCAGCGTCAATTTCCATCGCCAAATCAATATCATCATTAACAATAAACGGAACATTGTATTTTTTACAAAGATCCTGTAGTTTAATTGCTACTTCGACTTTTTCTTTACCTTCTAAGGCTCCCTCCCCTTTTTCACGAAATTGAAATAAGGTTATACCACCTTTTAAGGCTTCCTCAACGACTCTATATAGATCTTTACCTTGGCAAGTAGTCGTTCCACAAATAAAATATAGTTTTAGTAATTCTTTATGAAACATTTTACTTCACTCTTTTGAATTCCTTTACATCTTCATCTGAAATCTCATATAAGGCATTTATAAATTCAACTTTAAATGTCCCAGGAAGATGCCCATTGGGGCATTTTTCTGCCATTTCTCCAGCGATATTGTAAACCAACATTGCTGTTTCTAATGATTTCAATTCTTGACCTTTTTCAAGTCCGATAAAGCTTGCTATTACAGCACCTAATAAGCATCCTGTCCCAATAACTTTTGGCATCATGGCACTACCATTATGAATCGTTACCACTTCTCCATTTACAGCAATAGCATCCACTTCACCTGTTACTACTATTGGAATATTGAACTTCTCATTTGCTGCTAGAGCAATTTCATCAATATTATCTACGCCCGCACTATCTACTCCTTTAGATGCCACATTTATCCCTACTAAAGAAGCAATCTCTCCAGCATTCCCCCTAATCGCAGCTAGTTTGTAATTGTTGATTAAATCATCTGCTACTTTTTTTCTATATTCTCCTGCTCCACAGGCTACAGGATCTAAAACTGCTGGGACATTATATTTCTCTGCAATTTTCAGAGCAGCTTGGTATAATTTCCAATTATCATCCGTTAAAGTCCCAATGTTAATCAATAATCCTCCAGCATATTTTAATAGATCTTCTAAGTCTGCTGGGTACTCGCTCATAGCTGGTGAGGCACCCAGTGCTACTAATCCATTTGCTGTGAAATTTTTTACTACATCATTGGTTATGCAAATGACCAAAGGTGCTTTTTCTTTTAATAATTTTAAACTTGTCATATTGAAATCCTTCCTTTTCACTTTATACGATATACTGATTTCGATTTATCTCTATCTTTTGTTAAGAAATTTTTTTCATTTACATTGAATGATTTACCTCATCAAATTTGTAAATATCCTAAACTTTCTCTAGGCGTCATAACCAATATCAAAAAAGGCTAATTCTAAAGCGACCGCTTGATTCCAGCGTTGCTGAAGTTCTGTCAAATCTTCTCGACCTTTCCCGACACGATTGAGTTCGTCAACCAGAAATTGAACCCACTCTGCAAAGAAAGGATCTCTGTGGAGATTGATCCATTCCGAATGAATATAGCCTTCAGGTATAGGCAGATCTTTAGAACCCCAGTCTAAATAGAGACCTTCTGCAATGACCAGCATGACCAAAAGATGGGCATAGTCTGATGAAGCCACTGCCGAATACATTAGATCCTGAAAGGCTTTTGTTACAGGATGCAAGGTCACTTCCATATAGTCATTCTCTGCTACTTTTAACTCTTTGAAAGCCTTTTGGAAATAGCCATCTTCATCTGCTTCAAGAAAACCTAGTTGCTTGGCAAAACGAAGCTTGGATTCAAGCTGGTCTGCGTGGGCTACGCAGGCACCCAACATGGATAGGAAGGCATCAAAGAAGTGATAATCTTGAATCAGGTAGTCTTTTAAGGCCTTATTCTCAATTGTCCCTGCAAAAAGTTCCTTAACAAAACGATGATTGATTGCAGCCTGCCAATCCTTCTGACTGCTTTTTAATAATTCTCCAACAGTCAAACCTGGCTGAAATGCATAAATCTGTGTTTCCATATTTACTTCTCCTCTCTTTACTTGTTAGTAATTAATAAAACACCAAGAAATACCAAGTAAAATCGTAATTCCACTTGATTCTTTTAAAGAACATCGAGGACATTTGCAGAGAGCTACCTAAACAAGCCTATCCAGTTTTATATAAACAAAAAAACTCCAATTACAATCAAGAATTAGAGTTGACTTACAAGATTAGACCGTTCATTTCACCATACGAAAAAAACTGTTCACATTTCCCTTCGCCAGTCTTAACTGTATCAGGTTCAATGGGTATCATCTCAGCCTAAAGCACCCCAAATGTCTTTATTATTTAATTACTAGACCATTATAACAGAAATTGAAAGCCCTAGCAAGATATTTGACCGAAAAATATCTTTATATAGTTTTTGATAGCGATTTATTCTTCCAATACACGAAGAAAAACCTCCACATTCAGTGGAGGCAATCTCTTTTATCAATACAATTTTAAGTCACGAGGGTCAACTGGGAAGGTTGGGTTGTATGGGTTGTGACGAAGTTTGAAGTGTTTGACATCTTCAATGGTCTGAGTTCCAGACAATTGCATAACTGTCTTCAATTCCGCATTCAAGTGTTCAAAGACTTGACGCACACCAACACTACCACCAAGAGCCAAACCATAAATAGCAGGGCGACCAATAGCTACCAAGTCTGCTCCTGAAGCCAAGGCTTTAAAGACGTGTTGACCACGACGAACACCAGAGTCAAAGACAATTGGCACACGTCTATCAACTGCTTCTGACACTTCTTGAAGCGAGTCAAAAGCAGCTGGTCCACCGTCGATTTGACGACCACCGTGGTTGGTTACCCAGATACCAGAAGCTCCTGCAGCAAGTGAACGCTCAACGTCCTCACGGCATTGTGGTCCCTTGACATAGACAGGAAGTCCAGAGTATTCAGCGATAAATTCTACATCGCGTGGAGACAAGCGCTGTTTAGCTGATTTGTAAACAAAGTCCATTGATTTACCAGCACCTTCTGGCAGGTATTCTTCAACAATCGGCATGCCAACTGGGAAGACAAAACCATTACGCTTATCCACCTCACGATTGCCCCCTACAGTAGCATCTGCCGTCAAGACAATCGCTTTATAACCTTCAGCCTTCACACGGTCCATGATGTGGCGGTTGATACCGTCATCCTTACTAAAGTAAAATTGGAACCAATGAGGTGTCCCTTGAAGGGCTTCAGAAATCTCTGGAAGGTCAACAGTAGAGTAAGAACTGGTTGTATAAAGAGAACCGAACTCATGCACACCACGCGCAGTCGCCACTTCACCCTGTTCATTCGCTAATTTATGAGCCGCAACAGGCGCCATAATGATTGGTGAGGATAGTTTTTCACCTGCAAATTCAATCTCTGTACTTGGATTTTCAACATCGCAAAGCGTATGTGGAACGATGAGTTTGTGGTTAAAGGCACGGATATTCTCTCTTAAAGTGAAAGTATCTTCTGCCCCACTAGCAATATAGCCAAATGCTGCTTTAGGGATCACTTGTTGCGCCATTGGCTCCAAATCATAGGTATTAATGAAATCTACATGCCCTTCTGCATTGCTTGTTTTGTATGACATAAACTGTCCTCCTTGATTAAGTAAGCGTTTGCTTTTTACTATACATCTATAATAACTCTTTTTTCAATCATTTTCAAGAGTTTTGCTTAAAAACAATCTTATTTTTCATACAATATATTAGCCCTACTTTCCTTAAACTCTAAACTTTAGTCTATATTAAGTGAATCGTTGAGATTTTTTGCTGCCAGGCATTTGAACTACTTTTTTATTTGCTGATTCTATCTACTGATGCTATAAAAAACAAGTAAATAAGACACCAGAACATCCTCTAATAGGGCCTATGGACTTATATCAGTCCCATATATACTGTGTTTAAGCAAGATACTATCCTAGTTGACGCTAACTTCCTATCCCACTTATTAATTTTTTATTTATAGTGAATCTGAACAAATCAATTGGGGGATCCAAGTCAATTTCTAGTACTTTTTGAAAAGTTTCAACGTACTATCGTAAAATGAAATAAAACATGCGCAAATTGATTAGGGAATTTAAACCAATTTCTAACAATGTCTTAGAAATCAAAGTGTACTATTTCAACTGTAACCGCCCAATAACGA
>NZ_VMKV01000047.1:0-24043 GCF_013276335.1 Streptococcus sp. 2100
TTTTCATTGAGTATAAAATCCTAACAAACTCAATACTTTAGTAGTCTGATATGCCAATCTCATGAGGTCTTTTTATCATTTTCCATCATATCCTGACGCAAATGTCTACTGATGTCTCTCATCAGTTTCATTTCTAATAAATGAAAATCAAACTCGGAAGCTCACCGTAGCTTGCTCAAAACACAGCAAGGCAAAGCTGAACTGACGTAAAAATATTTTCGAAGAGTGTCATCATCAATTTCAGACCATTTTTTATAATAACCATTTTATTTTTATCTGTCAAGGTCTTTGAATTCTTTCTTAACAAACCGCTTACAACCTCTACTTTTGAAGGCTCTATTTTTCCCTACTGGCAATACTTGAGACGATACAGCTCCCTGATAATAAGCTGACCAAGATTAGTCACAAGCAACTCTCCTTTCTCAATTACACTAAATTGCTTTCCTTCCTCTGGGAAAAGTCCTCCACTCTACTTATTCACTTAGAAAAAACGCATAATATCAAGTGCTGAAAAAACTGATAGGATGCATTTTATTGTGGGGATATTTACTTCATTTTATCTTGAAATTGATTTTTTCTCAGAATTCTAGCTTAGGTCATTTTTAAAATTCAAATTCCGCAAGCACATCCTGCCCGCTGGTGACTAATTTTGCTCCTTCTTGAATCAAATGGTGGCAACCGTCTGATAGTCCATCTAAAATGCTACCAGGTATAGCAAAGACATCGCGTCCTTCTTCCATTGCTCGCTCACAGGTAATGAGACTACCTGAGCGCATCTTGGCCTCTGCTACAATCACGCCACGGCAAAGTCCAGCAATGATGCGATTACGGGCAGGAAAATGAAATTTCAGAGGTTGTTCACCAGGTCCATATTCACTGAGAACCAGATGATCATTTCCAATATAGTCTTGCAAACGTTTATTGGCTTTAGGATAAAATACATCCAGACCTGTTCCAATCACTGCAATGGTTTTTCCGCCATTCTGAAGAACTGCCATATGAGCTGCTGTGTCAATGCCCTTGGCCAGACCACTGACGATAACCAGTTCATTTTCCAAGCCTTGAATGACTTTTTCAACTGATTTAGCTCCCTGTTTGCTACAAGCACGACTGCCCACGACCGCTACCTTCGGGAATTTCAGGAGGTCAAGATTTCCCTTGTAAAATAAAAGCACGGGCGCATCGTATATTTCACTCAAATCCCAAGGATAACAGTCATCTAAAATAGAGAAAGATGGAAATTTTTGAAACTCTTTCTCCAAATGCGCATCGTCTATCTGAAAATAACGCTCCATAAAAACAGCTGGATTTCGGCAACCTGATATATCTGCAATATCACCTAACAACAGTTCTTGATCGACATTTTCACCATATTCTAGGACATTCAAAATCTGTTGATTGGTCAAACCTGATTTTTTTAACTTATAGATTTCATAGTTTGTGATTTTCATAAATAACTCCATTTCTTTTTCTACTCATCTATCTATTCGTAAAAAAATCAAAAAACATCCGACTATTTTAGTCAGATGTTGGAATCTTTAATTTTCGTTTTTAAGAATTTCTTCTAATTTATGATAGTCTTGGACACTATCGATCTCATAGATGCTATTGCCTTCTAATTCTTCAACATAGACATCTAGCTCTTTGATGTTATCCTTAACCATATTGTCCCAGTAGAGATCAACAAATTCGCCACTTGCATAGGCCTTATCGATAAAGCTGACAATCTTTTCTGCAGTTGGAGCATCCCAGAAGGATACACCACTAAGGATACGACCTGCCTTGCTATCAACAATAATGTCTTGAACCTTGTAGTCATCTCCATAGACCAAGAACCATTCGTTGGTACAATCTTCACGATAAACACTAAAATAAGTCGAACGTGTCAAATCATTACGGAACATATTTTTAAAGAGATAATTGTCAGCATCAATAACATAGCTGTTAGCCAATTCTTCTTTTACAAGATAGAGAGAGTAAAAGTTATTGTAGTCAGCGTATTTATCATTGAAAACGAGACGAACACCATATTTTTCTTTCAAGTAATCGAATTGTTCTTTAAGGTAACCAACGATGATGATGATATCATGGATCCCTTTTTCTTTTAGAAACTCAATTTGGTATTCAATCAAAGGTTTTTGATTAACCTGAACCAAGGCTTTAGGGGTATTTTCAGTCATAGGACGCAAGCGAGTTCCCAATCCCGCTGCTAAGATAATGGCTTTCACACGAATCTCCTTTATTCTTTAATAATAATATAAACTCCAGCAATGACGACAAGTGACGTCATAATGGTCAGCATATCTAGTGGTGCACCTAAGAAAACAACTGCAAATAAGACAGTCCAAACAACATAGCTCACATTCAAGCCTGTAGCCTTGGCTGGTTTCAAGCGATTGATAGCGATATAATAAGCCAAGTAGGAAATCATATCAAAGGCTGCAAAAACAATCATGAGACCTAGCAATTGTCCATTGGCTACTGCAGTAAATGACTGATGAGAGAAGAGCACAATCACAAGATAGGACAAGAATGAAGTTACTTGACGGATTAAGAGGGCTTCGATTTCACTCAATTCACTTTCCATGGCAAAAGAGCTAAGAACACTCTCACTTCCCCATGCAATAGCACAAACTAAAGCACAAAGAATCCCAATGTAGAAAGAATTAACCTGTTCAACCTTATAAGTTTGAGCAATAATCCCTCCAATAATCAAGACAATCCCAAACACAGTATTTTTCGAAATCTTGTGCTTCAAAAAGAAGAAAGCCAATAAAACTGAAATCGCAGGGTAAATAGCCGATACAGATGAAGCTAAGGAACTTCCGATATACTTAACTGCGTAAAGATTGGCCTGCATACCGATAGGGCCTGCTAGCAAGGCTCCGATGATCACACTGACATTGCGAATATTTAAGAAAATTGAAAGGCGAACTTTCCCTTCTTTTACCAAAAGAAAAGCTAGTAAGATAAAGATGCTCAAAAAATCATGAGCTGCAGCCACAACAAAGGGCGACAAATCTGTAAAAATTGAAAAGATGTAAGCACTAATTGTTAGACCTAAACCCCAGAAAATACCTGAGAGTAGACCAAAAGGAACTCCGTTTTTACTTTTCATCTGAACCTCCATAAGAAGTCAAACCTTTAACAGCTCTTTGATAACGATTCACACCATAGTCACCAAAATCTGCACCTTGCTCTTCCTTATAGACAGTCCATAGACTCCAAATAGTGTCTTGTAAAATTTTATAAATGGCAATCTTTTCACGAGAAACCGGTGTTTGGTCACTCTCATAGTGAGACAAGAAGGCTTCTTCCTCCTGGGTAGTGAATTCAGACTCTAAAAAGAGGGCAGCCAGATCCCACATTGGATTATTCATTGATGAATATTCCCAGTCAATCAGATAAAGTCGTCCTTGTGGTGATTCGATAAAGTTTTCAGGCACCAAATCGATATGACAAGATTTTCTGTCAACACCTAAGTCAGCCAGTCTTTTCTCTAAAGAAAAGACTTCTTCTCGAACAGCTTCATAGTTGGCATAAGGGATTTTCTCTTCAATCAAGGATTCGTATTTTTTGATTTCCTCAAAAGGAGCAAATTCTCCTCTTAATTCCTTACCAGAAGCATGAATGGTTTGTAATATTGGAGCAATTTTATCAAATTTGGTCTTGATTGACCTTGAATCAAGTGTAATCGCAGATTCGATATACTCATTTACTTTGATACCAGCTTCAATATCAAAAAGATAATTTTTTACATCTAAGTCTAAATCCTTTAGTAGTTCAAGATTGTACTTTTCATCTTGTCGATTGATAAGCTTTTCTGTCCCTTTACCAAAGAATTTAACAATGTATTGCTTATTTGTTGTTTTGACCAAATAGTTTTGATTGGTCATTCCCCCCAGTTGTTCAACACTGAGGACTTCCTCTTCTTGACTAAGTAGGGAAGAAATTTTCTCTTTAATGATTTTCTCCACAATTAACCTCCAGCACTTATACTTCCCACTTAAACACGGTTTTAAAGGCTGTGTTTAAGTCGGTCGCAAAGACACGGTGAATATCTTTAATTTCTCTTACAGGTTCTTCTAGATAAAGGATATTTTTAAGACGATTGGCAAATTTCTTAACTTCCATCATTTGGATTGCATTTTCAAAATCGATGCGACCAGAACGAGAGGACCCAACCAAGAGCAAGCCCTTTTCTAAGGCATCGCGAGTATTGAGATTGACTTTATATTCGCTAACTCCCATCATGAGAATCGTTCCTTGAGGACGAATGTAGCGAATCAGGTCATTTATAGCCGGTCCAGTACCATTACCACCACAACACTCAAAAGCATGGTCAAAGGCCAAATCTTCAGGAATATTATCCGTAATATAGCATTCTTTGGCAAAAGAGAAAAGTTCCAACTTTTCCCAATGACGACCAATAACCACAATCTCTGCTTCTGGCAAAGTATAGTTGATAATATTGGCAACCACAAATGCTAAACTTCCATCTCCGATAACGGCGATTCGGTCCCGCTTGCTATGAGCAAGGGTCAATAGACGATTCATGGCATGCATGCCAACACTGACAAACTCTGTAATGGCTGCAACCGTATCTTCGATAGCATCATAAGCCACCACACGATCTTTAGGGAGAGAAACAAACTCTCTCATAAAGCCATCAAAACCACTAGACAAGAAATGGGTCCCTGTCATGTAGTTCTCATAGAATTCTTCATCGCTCTGCATAGAAGGCTGATTGGGAATCATGACAACTTTTTGCCCAACCTCATAGGTTCCCGTCGGGTCAGAAATGATGGTTCCACATGACTCGTGAATCATTGCCATTGGAAGCTTTTTATTCAAAATCTTGGGGTCACGTTTTCCCTGGTAGTAACGCTGATCCGCATGACAGACAGCCATATAGTTAGGGCGGATGAGGATATGATTCTCTTGGTCAATAGCCTCTTCCTGATATTTGACATTGATAAACTTAGGCTTAGTTAGTTGATAAATTTGATTAATCATTTTACTAGTCTTTCTCAATCATACTTTTTGCAATCTTCAAATCTGTTACTGTTGTGATTTTTAGGTTTGAGTATTCGCCCTTAGCCAAGGCCACATCTTTTCCTTTGATCACAAAGATTTTACATGCATCTGTCAAGATTTCCTTCTCTTCAGCAGAGAGAGAACCGTAAAGGTCCATGAAGTCCTTGCAACGGAATGTTTGAGGTGTTTGTCCTTGATAAAGGTGAGCACGATTTGGAATATCTGTAATGAATTGACCATTGGTACTTTCAACGATAGTATCAACCGCTTCTACCACTGTGTCCACTGCGTCATGATTTTGGGCAAGTTGGATATTGTCCTGAATCATGCGAAGTGTAATAAATGGACGAACAGAATCGTGGGTAACAACAATGTCCTCTGGAGTAAGCGGACGATAAGCATCAATAGCTTCAATGATTTTCTCAATACTCGTATTACGGTCAGCACCACCCTTTGTAATGATGATACGATCCTTATGAAGAGGAAGATATTTATCTACAAGATCTTCTGCATGAGAAACCCAGTCTCCATGAACCCCAACTACAATTTTTTCAATACTTGGTTCCAAGACAAATTTTTCAATTGTATGAATCAAAATAGGTCGATCACCTAGCTCTAAAAATTGTTTTGGCAAGTTACTGATTCCCATGCGTGTGCCAGTTCCACCAGCAAGAATTCCTGCATAAATCATCTATTTTCTCCTTTGTCTTACTAAAAAAACTTATTCTCTCTATTATACCACAATCTAGTCCTATCATGAAAGAAATACCGGCCCTCCCGTTCTAGAATAGAAGGATTAAGGAGTTCTATTATTCAAAGAAACTAGTCCATTTCTAGTAATGACCAGGAATTCTGTAGTCATTGCTAATAAATGGCTGTGAAATTTTAGAGTTCTTCAGAATAATATAGTTTTCTTAAAGAAAACTTAAAAGTAAGCTTTGAAACTTCAAAGTGATTACTTGACTTATACTCAATGAAAGTCATAACCACCCGTGAAAACGGGTGGCTTGTACACCGGCTATAAGCCGTTTCTCTCCAGCGGCGTCTAAAGACGCTCGCTGAACTTCGTTCAGGTCGTGCTATATTACTTGACTAATGCCCGTCACAACGGGCTTTTACCTTGTTCTAAATCCGCCATCAGAAAACGGATCTTCATATTCTTTTACACTCAGCTTATCGAGTGCAATGTCATTCTTTTCCTGCTCGCGAATATATTTAGCTACGGTCTTTTCGTTTAGTCCAACGGTACTTACATAGTATCCCCTAGCCCAGAACTTTCGATTTCCATACTTATATTTTAAATTAACGTGCTTATCAAATATCATCAATGCACTTTTGCTCTTGAGATACCCCATAAAATCGGAAATCGAAAGTTTGGGAGGTATCAATACAAGCAGGTGTACATGGTCTGGCATCATATGACCTTCGATAATCTCCACGCCACGACAACCGCATAGATGTTTAATAATATCTATCAAATCCGACCTGACTTTGTAATATATCGCCTTATGGCGATACTTAGGTGTAAAAACTATATGATATTTGCACATCCATTTAGTATGTGATAAACTGTAACTGGTTTTAGCCATTTATTTTTCCTCCTTTATCTAACCTGAACAATTAGATTATACTTGGAAAAATAAATGGAAGCTAGAAGCCTTGTCAGCCACCAGCATAGCTGGTGGTTTTCTTGTTTTTCTCTACGAGAAAAACTGGCTTGAATCCATAATCAAAAAGCAAACTAGGAAGCTAGCCGTAAGCTGTACTTGAGTACGGTAAGGCGACGCTGACGTGGTTTGAATTTGATTTTCGAAGAGTATTACTGCCCTTCATTTCTTATTAGCTGACTTTATGATATAATGAAAAACGAGGTAAATTGAATGAAAAGTATAAAATTAAATGCTCTATCTTACATGGGAATTCGTGTCTTGAATATTATTTTTCCCATCTTAACTGGAACCTACGTCGCGCGTGTCTTGGACCGAACTGACTATGGTTACTTCAACTCAGTCGACACTATTTTGTCATTTTTCTTACCCTTTGCGACTTATGGGGTCTATAACTACGGTTTACGAGCCATCAGTAATGTCAAGGATAACAAAAAAGATCTGAATAGAACCTTCTCCAGTCTTTTTTATTTGTGCATAGCTTGTACAATTTTGACCACTGCGGTCTATATCCTAGCCTATCCTCTCTTCTTTACAGATAATCCAATCGTCAAAAAGGTCTACCTTGTTATGGGGATTCAACTCATTGCCCAGATTTTTTCAATCGAATGGGTCAATGAAGCTCTGGAAAATTATAGTTTTCTCTTTTACAAAACTGCCTTCATCCGTATCCTGATGCTGGTCTCTATTTTCCTGTTTGTCAAAAATGAACACGATATTGTTGTCTATACACTTGTGATGAGTTTATCGACACTGATTAACTATCTGATTAGTTATTTTTGGATTAAAAGAGACATTAAGCTTGTTAAAATTCACATCAGTGATTTTAAACCGCTCTTTCTCCCTCTGACAGCCATGTTGGTCTTTGCTAATGCCAATATGCTCTTCACTTTTTTGGATCGTCTCTTCCTCGTTAAAACAGGGATTGATGTCAACGTTAGTTACTACACCATAGCTCAACGAATTGTGACCGTTATTGCTGGTGTTGTAACAGGAGCTATCGGAGTGAGTGTGCCTCGTCTTAGTTACTATCTAGGAAAAGGCGATAAGGAAGCCTATGTTTCTCTGGTTAATAGAGGTAGTCGAATCTTTAACTTCTTTATCATTCCACTGAGCTTTGGACTCATGGTTTTAGGACCAAATGCCATCCTACTTTACGGTAGTGAAAAATATATCGGAGGTGGCATCTTGACCTCTCTCTTCGCTTTTCGTACGATTATCCTGGCCTTAGATACCATTCTTGGTTCCCAAATTCTCTTTACCAATGGCTATGAAAAACGTATCACAGTCTATACAGTCTTTGCTGGGCTACTCAATTTGGGCTTAAATAGTCTCCTCTTTTTCAACCATATCGTGGCTCCTGAATACTACTTACTGACAACTATGTTATCAGAGGCCTCTCTACTTGTTTTCTATATCATTTTCATCCATAGAAAACAACTTATT
Source organism: Streptococcus sp. 2100 (assembly GCF_013276335.1). NCBI lineage: Bacteria > Bacillati > Bacillota > Bacilli > Lactobacillales > Streptococcaceae > Streptococcus > Streptococcus sp. 2100. The sequence continues at coordinate 8,151 of NZ_VMKV01000047.1, forward strand.
CACTTGGGACATATCTTTAGCTATACTGTTCGATACTCTCTCTTTTCACTTTCTTTCGTAGGAATTTATTTCCTGATCAATTTCTTGTATCCTGTGGATATGGTCATTAATTTGCCATTTTTGATGAATACTGGTTTGATTGTCTTGCTATCAGCTATCTCTTATATTGGTCTACTTGTCTTCACAAAAGATAGCATTTTCTATGAATTTTTAAACCATGTCCTAGCCTTAAAAAATAAATTCAAAAGATCATAGGAGTTTAAAATGAAACAACTAACCATTGAAGATGCCAAACAAATTGAATTAGAAATTTTGGATTATATTGATACTCTCTGTAAAAAGCACAATATCAACTATATTATTAACTACGGTACTCTGATTGGGGCGGTTCGACATCAAGGCTTTATTCCTTGGGACGACGATATTGATCTGTCCATGCCTAGAGAAGACTACCAACGATTTATTAACATTTTTCAAAAGGAAAAAAGCAAGTATAAGCTCCTTTCCTTAGAAACTGATAAGAACTACTTTAACAACTTTATCAAGATAACCGACAGTACGACTAAAATTATTGATACTCGAAATACAAAAACCTATGAGTCTGGTATCTTTATCGATATTTTCCCTATAGATCGCTTTGATGATCCTAAGGTCATTGATACTTGTTATAAACTGGAAAGCTTCAAACTGCTGTCTTTCAGTAAACATAAAAATATTGTCTATAAGGATAGCCTTTTAAAAGATTGGATACGAACAGCCTTTTGGTTGCTCCTTCGACCGGTTTCTCCTCGTTATTTCGCACATAAAATCGAGAAAGAAATTCAAAAATATAGTCGTGAAAATGGTCAGTATATGGCTTTTATCCCTTCTAAATTTAAGGAAAAGGAAGTCTTCCCAAGTGGTACCTTCGATAAAATAATTGATTTACCCTTTGAAAATTTAAGCCTTCCAGCACCTGAAAAATTTGATACTATTTTGACACAATTTTATGGAGATTATATGACCCTACCACCAGCAGAAAAACGCTTCTACAGTCATGAATTTCACGCTTATAAATTGGAGGATTAGGATGCAATATTTAGAAAAAAAAGAAATTAAAGAAATTCAACTAGCTCTGCTAGACTATATTGATGAGACTTGTAAGAAACATGATATTCCTTATTTTCTCAGTTATGGAACCATGCTTGGAGCCATCCGCCACAAAGGTATGATTCCTTGGGATGATGATATTGATATTTCCCTTTATCGTGAGGATTATGAGCGTTTACTGAAGATTATTGAAGAAGAAAATCACCCTCGCTACAAGGTTCTTTCCTACGATACATCTTCTTGGTACTTCCATAATTTCGCATCGATTTTGGACACTTCTACTGTTATAGAAGACCATGTTAAGTACAAGCGTCATGATACCAGCCTTTTCATCGATGTCTTCCCAATTGATCGATTTACAGACTTGAGCATTGTCGACAAGAGCTATAAGTATGTGGCTCTTCGTCAACTAGCTTATATCAAAAAATCACGAGCAGTTCACGGTGATAGCAAATTAAAAGATTTTCTTAGATTATGTAGCTGGTATGCCCTCCGAGTGGTCAATCCCCGTTACTTTTACAAGAAAATTGATCAGCTAGTCAAAAATGCTACAACCAACTCTCCTCAATATGAAGGAGGAATTGGGATCGGTAAGGAAGGGATGAAAGAAATCTTCCCAGTTGATACCTTTAAAGAACTGATTTTGACTGAGTTTGAAGGTCGTATGTTGCCTGTGCCAAAAAAATATGACCAATTTTTAACCCAGATGTATGGGGATTATATGACACCACCATCAAAAGAAATGCAAGAATGGTATAGTCATAGCATTAAAGCTTATCGTAAAAACTGATTGAGGGCGACCATACAAACTACTAAGATAGAGGTTATTCAAAAACATAATTTTAGTAGAAAATGAAGTAAATATTCCTACAATAAAACGCATAATATCAAGGTTTTCAACACCTGATATTATGCGTTTTATAATTTTAAAGACTTTTTTCTATAGTAGATTGAAATAAGATACGAACAAATCAATTAGAAAATTCAAATTAATTTCTAGAAATATTTTAGTATTCCTGTGTACTGTTCTAAATTCAGTCTGCTATATCTTATTTTTCTATTTAAATCGCTTCTGTAACAAAGCTACGACTTTCAAGTACCTTAAGCATGGCATTAGCTGTATCTAGCGCTGTGAAGAGGGGCACCCCGTGTTCAATGGCTGAACGGCGGATTTGCTCACCATCTTCGTCAGCAGTTCGTTTTGTTCCAACTGTGTTAATGATAGCTTGAATTCTTCCTTTACGAACAAAGTTTGGAATATCCTTATCGTCATCACCAATCTTACCAACAGGCTGAGCATGTAATCCATGACTGGCAAAGAAGGCTGCTGTCCCTTCTGTCGCGAGGATTCCATAGCCAATATTTTGAAAACGACGAGCCAAGTCCAAGGCTTCTTCTTTGGCATCATCAGCGATGGTAAATACAACATTTCCAAAGGTTGGCAAGTGGAGGTAAGAAGCTTCAAAAGCTTTATAGAGAGCTTTTTCCAAAGTAGTATCAGAACCCATAACTTCCCCTGTTGACTTCATTTCAGGACCAAGTAAGCTGTCTACCTTAGCTAGTTTGGTAAAGGAGAAGACAGGTGCCTTGATATGAACGCGAGTGCTTTCAGGGTAAAGTCCATCTTGGTAGCCAAGTTCTTCAAGTTTTTGACCAAGAATGAGCTTGGTCGCTACTTGAGCCATAGGAATATTAGTTACCTTAGAAAGGAATGGAACGGTACGGCTGGCACGTGGATTGACCTCAATAACGTAGACTTTTTCATCCTTGATAACAAACTGAATGTTCATCATTCCAAGACAGTTGAGGCCGATTGCTAGGCGTTTGGTGTAGTCTGCGATGGTTTCCTGCACCTTTTGAGACAAGGTTTGCGGAGGGTAAACAGCCATTGAGTCACCTGAGTGGACACCAGCACGTTCGATATGCTCCATGATACCTGGGATAAGGACATTTTCACCATCTGAGATGGCATCAACTTCGCACTCCTGACCAACGATATAAGAATCGACAAGAACTGGGTGGTCTGGACTAGCCTTAACCGCTGTACGCATGTAAGAACGAAGATCTTCTTCATTTTCTACGATTTCCATGGCGCGTCCACCAAGTACATAAGATGGGCGAACAAGGACTGGGAAACCAATCTTACGTGCTGCAAGAACTGCTTCTTCTTCATTGGTAGCCGTTTGTCCTGGTGGCTGTGGAATGTCCAGGTCTTTTAGAGCTTGCTCAAAGAGGTCACGGTCTTCAGCACGGTCTAGGTCAGCGACCTGTGTACCAAGGATGGTCACACCTGCTTTTGCCAATGGCTCCGCAAGGTTGATAGCTGTTTGACCACCGAACTGAACGATAACCCCTTTTGGTTGCTCCAAGTCGATGACATTCATAACATCTTCGAATGTCAATGGCTCAAAGTAAAGCTTGTCTGATACCGAGAAGTCTGTTGAAACAGTCTCTGGATTTGAGTTCATGATGATAGCTTCATAACCAGCTGCCTGGATAGCCTTAACTGAGTGAACCGTTGCATAGTCAAATTCGACCCCTTGACCGATACGGATTGGACCTGAACCTAGGACAAGTACAGATTCTTTATCAGATCTGATAGACTCATTTTCCCATCCATAGGTTGAATAGAAATATGGTGTTTCAGAATCAAACTCCGCAGCACAGGTATCGACCATCTTATAAACTGGAACAATCTTGTTTTCCAAGCGAAGTTGACGAAGTTGATCAGCAGTTGTTTTCCAAAGTTCCGCAATCTTACGGTCTGAGAAGCCATTAAGTTTAGCTGTTTTCAAGACTTCTAGATCTTGTGGATGAGCACCCAATTCCTGCTCAATTTCAAAGATATGTAGGAGTTTATCCAGATAAAAAATATCGATTTTTGTAAGCTCTGCAATTTCTTCAGGTGTGTAGCCACGACGAATTGCTTCTGATACGTAGAAGAGACGGTCATCTTGGGCTTTGACAACCTTTTCAATCAAGGCATCATCAGAAACTGCTGCAAGTTCAGGTATTTCATTGTGGTGCACCCCAATTTCAAGGGAGCGGCAGGCCTTGAGAAGAGATTCCTCGATATTACGACCGATTGCCATGACTTCTCCAGTCGCCTTCATTTGTGTACCGAGACGGCGTTCACCCTTTTCAAACTTGTCAAATGGGAAACGAGGAATCTTGGCAACCACGTAGTCAAGGGCTGGTTCAAACATGGCATAGGTTGAACCTGTAACTGGGTTGATGACCTCATCCAAGGTCAAACCTACTGCAATCTTAGCAGCCAATTTTGCAATCGGATACCCTGTCGCCTTAGATGCTAGGGCTGAAGAACGCGACACACGAGGGTTTACTTCGATGACATAATACTTGAAACTGTGTGGATCAAGGGCCAGCTGAACGTTACATCCCCCTTCAATCTTAAGGGCACGAATGATGCTCAAGCTCGCGTCACGTAGCATTTGGTTTTCATAGTCTGCCATGGTTTGCGCAGGAGCAAATACAATGGAATCTCCTGTGTGAATTCCGACTGGGTCAAAGTTTTCCATGTTACAAACAACCAAAGCATTGTCAGCTGAGTCACGCATCACTTCGTATTCGATTTCCTTGAAACCTGCAATCGAACGCTCAATCAAACATTGGGTCACAGGTGATAATTTCAAACCATTTTCAGCGATTTCACGCAATTCTTCCTCGTTGGCACACATACCACCACCAGTACCACCAAGGGTAAAGGCTGGACGAACGATAACTGGGTAACCAATTGTCGCTGCAAAGGCAACAGCTTCTTCGACTGTGTTGACAATTTCAGATTCTGGAATTGGTTGGTTGAGCTCTTCCATCAATTGTTTAAAGAGGTCACGGTCCTCCGCTTGATCAATGGCAGATAGTTTAGTACCCAGAAGTTCAACACCAAGCTCATCTAGGATACCATTTTTAGACAATTCCATGGCCATATTAAGCCCTGTTTGACCACCGAGTGTTGGTAGCAAGGCATCTGGACGCTCCTTACGAAGAATACGTGTCACAAACTCAAGTGTAATCGGTTCAATATAAACCTTGTCCGCAATCTCCTTGTCCGTCATGATGGTTGCAGGGTTTGAATTAACCAAAACCACCTCATAACCTTCCTCTTTCAAAGACAAGCAAGCCTGGGTCCCAGCGTAGTCAAACTCAGCAGCCTGACCAATAATAATCGGACCAGAACCAATCACCATAATTTTTTGAATATCAGTACGTTTAGGCATATATAAGATATTAAGGGCGTCAAGCGGACAAAGCTAAAATAGGAGTTATGACGAAGAACTGTCAGTTCTAGGAATAACTATCTTTTTAGCACCGTCCGTAGCCCGTATTCAGTTCAGCAAATACGGACCACCCTTCTCCTTTCTATTCGTCGCCTCACTGAGCGACATTAAATAAATTCTCCGACGATTTTTTAGCGAAACGATATTTTTCGGTAAAAAATCTAGTGCAGGGAGTTTTTAGTTCGCCTGATAGCGACTAAAAAAAACGACCTGCCTTTCTATTCGGCAACTCTCAGATTTCCATTAAATAAGATACAAAGGACGAATAGAAAGCGATTGAATTTTAGGAAACCAAGGAAGGATTGACAATCCAAGTTGGTTTCTCTAAATTCCGAGCTTTCCGTCCGTGTTCAGTTACATAAATTCTCCGACGAGCTTTTACTCATTCTTAGTTTGATTGTTTAAAAGCTTCCATCATCTCGATAAACTCGTCAAATAGGTAGCTAGCGTCGTGTGGACCAGGGGCTGCATCTGGATGGTATTGAACAGAGAAAGCAGGTTGGTATCTGTGACGCACACCTTCAACTGACTTGTCATTGATTTCTTCATGGGTGATAATCAAATGCTCTGGCAAATCCTCACGGCTAACTGCATAACCATGGTTTTGACTTGTAAAATCCACACGTCCTGTAGCAATTTCGCGTACCGCATGGTTGAATCCACGGTGTCCAAATTTCATCTTGTAAGTCTTAGCCCCGTTTGCCATTGCAAAGAGTTGATGCCCCATACAAATACCAAAGATTGGAATTTTTCCTTGCACACCACGAATCATGTCCAGTGCTTGTGGAACATCTTCTGGGTTACCTGGACCGTTTGACAACATAACTCCGTCAGGATTGAGATGGAGAATTTCTTCCGCCGTTGTTGAATAAGGAACAACCGTCACGTTACAGTTTCGCTTAGAAAGTTCACGTAGGATTGAGTGCTTGAGACCAAAGTCCACTAGCACCACGCTCAAACCAACTCCAGGAGCTGGATATGAAGTTTTAGTAGAAACCTGTTTGATATTGTCTGTCGGCAAGACTGTCGCTTGGAGCTGGTCCGTCACATGATCCATGCTGTCCCCAACATGGGTCAAGGTTGCACGCATGGTACCATGCTTACGGATAATCTTGGTAAGTGCACGCGTATCAATTCCTGAAATACCTGGAATTTTCTTGGCTTTCAAAAATTCATCCAAGGTCATTTGATTGCGCCAGTTGCTTGCTCTACGTGCTTCTTCAAAAACAACAACTCCCTTACAAGTTGGAATAATGGATTCGTAATCATCACGGTTAATTCCATAATTTCCCACCAAAGGATAAGTAAAGGTCAAGATTTGTCCATTATAAGACTGGTCTGTAATGGATTCTTGGTAGCCAGTCATCCCTGTATTAAAGACAATTTCACCAGTTACATCAATATCTGCTCCGAAGGCCTTACCTTCAAAAACTGTGCCATCTTCTAATACTAGAAGTCTTTTTATCATATTTTCACCTCTCGTGGACGCTCACTGGCGTCTTTTAACGTCTTGTGTTTTAGTTGGCATTTCTACTCGCCAGTACGGATTCTAAGATTGCCATTCGAACAAAGACACCATTGGTCATTTGTTGGGCAATCCGTGATTTTGGTGCTTCAACCAAGTAATCTGCGATTTCTACATCACGATTGACTGGAGCTGGGTGCATGAGGATTGCTGTTTCTTTCAAACGGTCATAACGTTCTTGAGTCAAGCCATGTTGGGCATGGTAGTCTTCTTTTGAAAAGACAGCTCCACTATTATGGCGTTCATGTTGCACACGGAGAAACATCATAACATCCACCTGATCAATAATTTCATCAATGGCTACAAACTGTCCATAGTCTGCAAACTCTTGACTTCTCCATTCCTCAGGTCCAGCAAAGTAAAGTTCAGCTCCCAAGCGTTTCAAAATCTGCATATTGGATTTGGCAACGCGTGAGTGGTCCAAGTCACCTGCAATCGCAACCTTGAGACCCTCAAAGTGACCAAATTCCTCATAAATAGTCATCAAATCAAGCAAACTCTGGCTAGGGTGTTGACCCGAACCGTCTCCACCATTGATAATGGAAGTCGTAATCGTGGGACTTGCAATCAATTTTCTGTAATAGTCGACCTCTGGGTGGCGAATCACACAGACATCCACTCCTAAAGCAGACAGAGTCAAAATGGTATCATAAAGTGTTTCACCCTTATTGACTGAACTAGTCTTCACATCAAAGTCAAGTCGTTCCAATCCCAATTTAATCTCTGCCACTTCAAAGGACTTATGCGTCCGTGTAGAATCCTCAAAGAAAAGATTGGAAACAATCGGATGGTCTTCATAGGGAAGCTGGGCTCCATTTTTAAACTCAATTCCTCGCTTGATCAATTTCATGACTTGATCGACAGTGAGGTCTTCCATGGACACCACATGGTTCAATGCTTGTTGATTTTCTGACATGGCTACTCCTTTAGCTTTCTAAGCTTCTTCAGTAATCAGAACTCTGTCTTGGCCATCAAGTTCTGCCATCTCTACGATGATTTCTTCAGAACGACTGGTTGGGATATTCTTCCCAACGTAATCTGGACGGATTGGCAATTCTCTATGTCCACGATCGACTAGAACTGCTAAACTTACGCGCGCAGGACGACCATGACCTACAATATTATCAATAGCAGCACGGATGGTACGACCTGTATAAAGCACATCGTCCACCAAGATAACTTCGCGGTCTGTCACATCGACAGAAACCAAAGAAGTATCTTCTCCACTTTTAACATCATCACGGAAGGGTTTAGTATCCAATTCCACAACCGGAACTGAAAGGTTTTCTAGTTGCTCCAAACGTTCTTGGATACGATGGGCGATAAAGACACCGCGAGTTTTAATACCAGCCAAGACGATTTTATTCAAATCTTTGTTGCGTTCAATAATCTCATAAGTAATACGCGTAATCGCTCGTTTGACGGTCAATTCGTCTACAACTTCTTTTGTCTTCATGACAAACCTCCAAAAAGAAAAGTCTCCTTAAACAAGGAGACTTGAAATGTATAGCTAAGCAAGCCCTACTGCACACAGTATAGACTTCACCCTTCTACTTTATCGCGCTCCTTGCCTGCCTCACGGGACAAGTTTAAAGGAATATTTAGTTATCAATTACTATAGCACAAAGTAAGCTTAAAATCAAGCAAAAACTTTCGATTTTCCATCTTACAAATTGCTAAAATCATATAACTGTGGGTACTGGTCACACTCTGGATTTTTAGGATGACAAATGGCTCTTCCAAAATAAATCATGGCCTGATGAGCTGCTAACCACTGCTCAGGCGGCAAGATATCCATAACCCGCTTTTCCACCTCAAGTGGTGTCGCTGATTTTTTGACGATATCGTGGTGTTTGCAAATACGCTCCACATGAGTATCCACTGCAAAGGCTGGAATCCCAAATCCTACACTCATAACAACATTGGCTGTCTTGCGACCAACACCTGCCAAACTCTCCAATTCCTCACGTGTTTGAGGGACTTGACCATCAAAATCGTCTAGTAACTGTTGGGCACATTTTTTAAGGAATTTAGCCTTATTTCGATACAGTCCCAGTCGAGAAATGTGTGAAGCAATCTCACTCTCTGTTGCAACAGACATGGCTTGTGGCGTTGGAAAGGCAGCAAAGAGGCCTGGCGTAGCCTTATTTACCGCTGCATCCGTCGTCTGGGCTGACAACATGACCGCAACCAAGAGTTCAAAATGATTAGTGAAATCAAGACTGGGCTTGGCATCTGGAAAAAGAGCAATGATTTCTTCTAGCACCTTTCGTGCTCGTTTTTTTGACAAAACCATTATTCGTCTCCATCAAATAGTCCTTGTAAACCAGCAAAAGGACTGTTTTCTTCTTTCTTAACTGCTTGTTGAGCTTGGTATTCTTCTTCTGTCATGATTTGCCAGTCATTTCCTGAAACAAATCCTTGGCCAGCTTCTTCTTCAGCCGTCAAGACCTTGATAGGAATGTTTAGTAGGATATTGTCTGACACGCTCTCAGCAAGGTCAAGTTCTCCATTTTCGATAGGCAGGACCAAGTCATCGTCTAAAACTTCCTGATCTAGTTGGTTAGTTGCACCTTCCATGAAAACTTCCGTTACTGGATAAGATTCAACTAACTCAACTGGCTCCATACTACGACTTGAAGCAAGAACAATGGTATAAGATAGTTGATAATCTAAGAAATACATACGGTTTTCGTACTGTACTTTCCCAACTGCAAGGATATTTTTTACATCTAAAATTTCTTGATTACGTGCACGCAGGTCTGCGACTAGGTCTAACGTTTGTTCAAAATGCAAGCCTTCAGACTGCTTGCGTATCTCTTGAATATTTAATTTCATACTTCCTCCATAAAGATTTACTCTCTTGATTATACCATGAAAAGCCTACAAATCAACCCACCAAACTTTGTAATTAACATTCAAGTTTTTAATATGTCCACTATGATATTTTGTTTTTTAGTGCTATACTACATCAGAGCAAGGAGGATGCCCCTATGGAAGACAAAGAACTCGGTACTAATGCTTATCACTCGTATTTTAGAGCTTGGAATTTCCAGTTTTCTGTTGACAAAATTTCCTTAAAAGTATAGTATAAAGATACCAATACTCGGAGGTAAGGGAGACATGAACAACTAAGCCTATCAAATAAAAAACCTTTATTTAGTAGATCTTGTTTTTGTCTCTTTTTGTGTACTCTTTTATGCTCTTTTTCTGGCATTTTATACTCAATGAAAATCAAAGAGCAAACTAGGAANNTACGGTAAGGCGACGCTGACGTGGTTTGAAGAGATTTTCGAAGAGTATTAATAGAGTTTTTTTGACATAGACTTTGGGCTCTACTAGGTAAAGTAGAGCTTTTTGTTATGTAGTATCAACATTCTAGAAAGGGCAATCATATGATAAAAATCAATCACCTGACCATCACACAAAACAAAGATTTACGAGACCTTGTCTCTGACCTCAGCATGACCATCCAAGACAGGGAAAAGGTCGCTATTATTGGTGAAGAAGGAAATGGCAAATCCACCTTACTTAAAATTTTAATGGGGGAAACTTTGCCTGATTTCACTATCGGGGGAGACATTCAATCTGATTATCAATCAATAGCCTACATTCCTCAAAAACTTCCTGAGGACCTGAAAAATAGAACTCTACACGACTACTTCTTTTTAGATACTATTGATTTAGATTACAGTGTCCTCTATCGTTTAGCTGAGGAATTGCATTTTGATAGCAATCGTTTCGCAAGCGACCAAGAGATTGGTAGTCTATCAGGGGGTGAAGCTTTGAAAATTCAGCTCATCCATGAGTTAGCCAAACCTTTTGAGATTCTATTTTTAGATGAACCTTCAAATGACTTGGATCTTGAGACGGTTGATTGGCTAAAAGGTCAAATGCGCAAGATTCGGCAAACCGTTATTTTCATTTCCCATGATGAGGACTTTCTTTCTGAAACGACAGACACTATTGTTCACTTGCGACTGGTCAAGCACCGTAAAGAAGCAGAAACACTAGTAGAGCATTTAGACTATGATAGTTATAGTGAGCAGAGAAAGGCTAATTTTGCCAGACAAACCCAGCAAGCAGCCAACGACCAAAGAGCCTACGATAAAACCATGGAAAAACATCAACGAGTTAAACAAAATGTAGAAACTGCTCTTCGAGCTACCAAAGACAGTACTGCCGGTCGCCTATTGGCTAAAAAGATGAAAACTGTCCTCTCACAAGAAAAACGCTACGAAAGAGCAGCTCAGGCCATGACCCAAAAGCCACTTGAAGAGGAAGAAATCAGACTTTTCTTCTCAGATATACAGCCATTACCTACTTCTAAAGTCTTAATCCAACTGGAAAAAGAAAATTTATCCATTGGCGAGCGAATTTTGGTGCAAGAACTACAATTAACTGTCCGTGGCCAAGAAAAAATCGGTATTATAGGGCCAAATGGTATTGGAAAATCGACCCTATTAGCCAAGTTACAGCAACTTTTTAATGCTAAAAGAGAGATTTCGCTTGGTTATATGCCACAAGATTACCAGCAAAAACTGCAATTGGATTTATCACCAATAGCCTATCTAAGTAAAACTGGGGAAAAAGAGGAACTACAAAAAATCCAATCTCACTTAGCCAGTCTCAATTTCAGTTATCCAGAAATGCAGCATCAAATTCGCTTCTTATCTGGCGGACAACAAGGAAAACTCCTGCTTTTGGATTTAGTCTTGCGCAAACCAAACTTTCTCCTGCTAGATGAACCCACACGAAACTTTTCTCCAACTTCTCAACCCGAAATTAGAAAACTCTTTGCCACTTATCCTGGTGGTCTCATCACTGTTTCGCATGACCGTTGTTTCTTAAAAGAGATCTGTTCAATCATCTATCGCTTAACAGAACACGGTTTGGAGGTAGTTAATTTTCAAGATTTATAAATTTTCAACATCGCAAATATGTGGGGCAAAAACACAATTTTAGGAGAAAAAGAAGTAAATCTTCCCATAATAAAACGCATAATATCAAGTTTTCACACCTGATATTATGCGTTTTTCAGATTTTAAAGACTTTTTCCAGCCTTCATTTTACATATGTTTTAAACGTTCAATCCGTTCTGAGATAGGTGGGTGGGTATAAAAGAGTTTTTTGAACCCTCCCCCTTTCTTAGGATCATTGATATAAAGTGCACTGCTAGCATCATCGACGTGGCGACTCATAGGTTTGCTATTGTCCAACTTATCTAGGGCATTAATCATTCCCTGGGGATTGCGAGTCAGCTCGACACTAGATGCATCTGCCAGAAATTCCCTCTGACGAGAAATAGCGAGCTGAACCAAGGTTGCAGCGAGAGGTGCCAGTACAATAGCTAGTAGGGAAACCACTAGCATAATGATTTCAAGACCATTTCCATCTCGGTCATCATCACTTCGTCTGCGACCTGCTCCACCCCACCACATCATACGACCTGCCATACCAGAAAGCATGGTGATAGCACTAGCAAGGGCAACTGCAATAGTCGAAATACGGATATCATAATTACGAATATGACTGACTTCATGTCCCATAACAGCTTCTAGTTCTTCACGATTCATGATAGCTAGTAGACCTGAAGTCGCAGCAACCGCCGCATTTTGAGGGTTAGAACCTGTCGCAAAGGCATTTAAGGCTGGATCATCAATGATGAAAACACGGGGCATAGGAATCTGAGCGACCATAGCCATATCTTCCACTACGTGGTAGAAATCTGGTGCCGTTTGTTCATCAATCTCACGCGCCCCGTTCATGGACATGACAATCTCTGTTGATTGAAAAATCATGGACAAGGCATAGATAAAGCCGATAATCAGTGCGATAACCAAACCACCAATCCCAGACCGCATAAAGAGGTAACCAACCGCATAACCAACAAGAGCTAAGAGTAGGAAAAATACCAGCAACAAAATCCACGTTTTTCGTTTATTGCTTGCAATTTGATCAAACAACATCTTAGTCACCTAAACCGCTAAAATCAACTTTAGGAACTACCTTTTCCTCTTCTGGTGTTTGAAGGAAATCTGCTTCTTTAAATCCAAACATTCCAGCGATAATATTGCTTGGGAAAGTTTCTAATTTTACATTGTAGTTGCTGACAACACTGTTATAAAGTTGACGAGAGTAAGAAATTTTATTTTCTGTGTTTGTCAACTCCTCTTGCAATTTAACAAAGTTGGCACTAGCTTTCAAATCTGGATAGCTTTCTGCAACTGCAAAAATACCTGAAACCTGACGAGTGAGGGCATCACTAGCTTTCATAGCTTCTGCTGGTGAAGTCGCTGCTGCCACTTGGTTACGTAGTTCTGCTACCTTTTCAAGGGTAGAACCTTCATATTTAGCATAACCTTTTACAGTTTCAATCAAGTTTGGCAAGAGGTCATTTCGACGTTTCAACTGAACATCAATCTGGCTCCAAGCCTCCTTTGTTTGCATACGATTTTTAACCAAACCGTTATAGCTAACAATCACAAAAATAACAATAAGAGCTAAAACTCCAAGAATAATCCAAGTCATGATATAAGTCCTTTCTGCTTTTAGATTAGTACCAGTATATCAAATTTTTAATGATTGTGGTAAAATAAGATGATACTAAAGAAGGAAATAACTATGAAACCAGAAACATTTTACAACTTGCTTGCCGAGCAAAATCTTCCACTTTCGGACCAGCAAAAAAAACAATTTGATCGTTATTTTGAACTCTTGGTTGAGTGGAATGAAAAGATTAATTTAACAGCTATTACGGACAAGGAAGAAGTTTATCTCAAACATTTTTACGATTCGATTGCACCCATTCTTCAAGGCTTGATTCCCAATGAAACTATCAAATTGCTTGATATTGGAGCTGGGGCAGGATTTCCTAGTCTGCCGATGAAAATCCTCTATCCTCAGTTAGATGTGACCATCATTGATTCGCTCAATAAACGTATCAACTTCCTGCAACTTTTGGCTCAAGAATTGGATTTGAACGGAGTTCATTTCTACCACGGACGTGCCGAAGATTTTGCCCAAGACAAGAACTTCCGTGCTCAATATGATTTTGTAACAGCTCGTGCGGTTGCCCGCATGCAGGTTTTATCTGAATTGACAATTCCTTACCTTAAAGTTGGCGGAAAACTATTGGCACTCAAGGCCAGCAATGCCCCTGAGGAATTATTAGAAGCTAAGAATGCCCTCAACCTCCTCTTCAGTAAAGTCGAAGACAATCTCAGCTACGCCCTACCAAATGGAGATCCGCGTTATATGACAGTTGTAGAAAAGAAAAAAGAAACGCCAAATAAATATCCACGTAAGGCTGGTATGCCAAATAAACGCCCACTTTAATCTTTTTAGTAAAAAAATATTTACAAAATCAACCTCGCTCTTTTATTTTTAGGCTCGGGAAAAAATGATTTACAAAATCAACCTCGCTCTCTTATTTTTAGGCTCGGGAAAAAATGATTTACAAAATCATTTTTTTCTGCTATACTATCCTAAGCAAAGGTTTTTAATGTCATCCCGTGAGGTGACGAAGACACAGAAATACTTGAAACTCTTTAAAGTTTAGATTTTAGAGAAGTCTTACTCTGAGGGCCTATTGCTGTAAAATAATGGGCTCTTTTTTGATGCCCAAAAGTGAGGTTTATATGAAACAAGAATCAACTGTTGATTTGTTACTAGACGTTGACCAACGTCCTTCGGCTGGAAAAGGAATTCTCCTTAGCTTCCAACACGTTTTCGCCATGTTTGGTGCGACCATCTTGGTACCCTTGATTTTGGGAATGCCTGTATCTGTTGCCCTTTTTGCTTCAGGTGTTGGAACACTCATCTACATGATTTCAACTGGTTTTAAAGTTCCAGTTTATCTAGGTTCTTCATTTGCTTTTATCACAGCTATGTCACTGGCTATGAAAGAAATGGGTGGGGATGTATCTGCTGCTCAAACAGGGGTTATCTTGACTGGTTTGGTCTATGTCCTTGTTGCTACCAGCATCCGATTTGTAGGAACAAAATGGATTGATAAACTCTTGCCACCAATCATCATCGGACCTATGATCATCGTTATCGGTCTTGGACTTGCAGGTTCAGCTGTTACCAACGCTGGTCTTGTAGCTGATGGGAATTGGAAAAATGCTCTTGTAGCAGTTGTTACTTTCTTGATTGCTGCCTTTATCAATACAAAGGGAAAAGGATTCCTACGAATCATTCCATTTCTCTTTGCCATTATCGGTGGTTACCTCTTCGCACTAACTCTTGGCTTGGTTGACTTTACACCAGTTCTTAAAGCTAACTGGTTTGAAATTCCTGGTTTCTACTTGCCATTTAACACAGGTGGTGCCTTTAAAGAATACAATCTTTACTTTGGTCCAGAAGCCATCGCTATCTTGCCAATCGCTATCGTAACAATTTCTGAACATATCGGAGACCATACTGTTTTGGGTCAAATCTGTGACCGTCAATTCTTAAAAGAACCAGGTCTCCACCGTACTCTTCTTGGTGACGGTATCGCAACTTCTGTTTCTGCCTTCCTTGGTGGACCAGCCAATACAACTTACGGAGAAAATACAGGGGTTATCGGTATGACTCGTATCGCTTCTGTCTCAGTTATCCGTAACGCTGCCTTCATCGCGATTGCCCTCAGCTTCCTTGGTAAATTCACTGCCTTGATTTCAACTATTCCAAACGCTGTACTTGGTGGTATGTCAATCCTTCTCTATGGGGTTATCGCCAGCAATGGTTTGAAAGTCTTGATTAAAGAACGTGTTGATTTCGCTCAAATGCGAAACCTCATCATCGCAAGTGCTATGTTGGTTCTTGGACTTGGAGGAGCTGTCCTTAAACTTGGTCCAGTTACACTTTCAGGTACTGCTCTTTCAGCCATGACAGGAATCATCTTGAACTTGATCTTGCCATACGAAAATAAAGACTAATACTCTTCGAAAATCTCTTCAAACCACGTCAACGTCGACTTGCCGTAGATATATGTA
>NZ_VMKV01000048.1:0-5161 GCF_013276335.1 Streptococcus sp. 2100
AGAAGGTATTCTAGGCTTAATTTAGGTTTTTATCCATCTTTTGCGTGTTTAATTTTTAATACAGCTAACATCTCTTCAAAAGTCGTGCGCTGAACACCAACAAGACGATTAAATTGTGCATCAGTTAGTTGTTTACTTGCTTCATAATTCATAGAACTATTATACCATATTTTGTTTCGCAGGAAGTCTAATAATAATATTTATCTTTCCTATCGAACGCTTTCAATCTTCCAACTATTCCAACCTTTAAACCGTATAGCTCCATGCTGGTCAGTTCGGTAAACTTTGCTATTGATACCTTCCAGTCGTGTCAAAGTTTCCTGATGGGGGAGTTTCGTTCGATTGTTCTTTCCAACTGAGATGAGAGTCATCTCTGGTTTGAGCTGTTCTAAAAAGTCTGAACTTAATGATTTTTTAGAGCCATGTTGGCTAGCTTTCAAAACATCCACTTCTAGGTCAGGATAGTGCTTCAGCATGTCCTTCTCTCCTTTCTCCTCCAAATTTCCAGTGAAAAGAAAGTTTTTATCCAAGAGTTTTCCATACAAAACCAGGGTATCTTCATGATCTCCAATTTTCCTTGGAGATAGGACTTCTAACTGACTTCCAAAAATTGGCAAGTTCTCTCCTGCTGTCACACTGCGCACCTTGGTTTGAGTCGCCTGTAGTTCTGCCACAAATTCCTTCTGTTTCAGACTTCCTTTTGATACTAAAATCTCCCCTACATGAAAAGCCTTGGTCACCTCCAACAAATCTCCAACATGTTCCTTGTCCGTATTTGTCAAAATCAGCTGGTCAATCTTGGCTACTCCTCGACTTTTGAGATAGGGAATCAAGGTTCGCTGGGCATTGCTGGTCGTCGCCTTTTCTTGCCATTTTTCAATTTTCTTATCAGATTCTGCCTTGCCACCTACATCTATGAGAATGGTCTTCCCAGTTACATCCCTTAGGAAAATACTTTCTCCTTGCCCCACATCCAGCATGGTAATTTCATTTTCCAGTGGATGCTTGGTCAAGAAAAAGAGACCCACAATAAGTAAGCTGAAGCCAGCTACTCTTTTGATATTTTTCCTCAAATCATAGACCAAAGCCAAGGAAATTAACAATAAAATTAAAAACCATGCATTAGGTTGTCCAAAGACAAACGGCCTACTTGTCATCTGCGAGACCAAGCGAATCATTCCCTCCAACCATTCAAAGATAAAATTCAGTTGAATGACTGGATAGAGAAAGGAAAGGGCAAATAAGATAGACAAGAGCGGTAAGAAGACCAAATCAAATAGAAAGGAAAAGACAAAGGTCAAGAGGATGGACCAAGGTTGAAATTCCGCAAAATAGAAGGATAGAATGGGCAATATGCCCAAGGAGATGACTAGACTTTCACTAGCAACAGCCTTGAGCCCCTCCCCTTCTTTGCTGGTCATGGTCAGGATAAAAGCATAAGCGCAGGACAAGACTCCTCCTGCTGTCAAGAAAAAGTTTGGCATGACAATAAAGAGGAGAAACACTGTCAAGGCAAAATTATCCAAGCCCTTAACCCCATGTTGAGCCAGTAGCTTTTGCAAGAGACTGCGAATAACCGATGCTGAAAATCCAGTTAGTCCCGCATAGATAAGGGAAAAGGGATAAGTCAGCCATTTCAACTTTTCTTGGGTCAAGCCCAATCGCAAGAGAAGTTTCTTAAATCCGTTCATGAAAAAACCTACCTGCATGCCAGATAGGGCAAAGAGGTGGATAATTCCTAGACTGGAATAAAGCTCATTCATCTCCTCAAAGTCGGTGTCCAGATGTCCCAGCAAGAGTCCTGTCATGTAATTGCGCATAGGGTCTGGAAAGTGCGTCTTAATCCAAACCACAGCCTTTCGACGTAAACTGGACAAGTTTTCTCCTATATCCCAACTGCCAATCTTTTGAAGTGACTGGATTGTTTTGATATTGAGAGTCTGGTAAATTCCCTGAGTCTTCAGATAGGCTTGGTAATTAAAGCCACCAAAATTTCTCTGCCCTTCTGGCTCCGAAAGCTTCCCTTCTAGTCCTATCTCATGCAGGTCGGTTAAAGCTTGAAAGGCTTCTTTCTCCTCCTCGGACTGGAGTTTATAATAGACTTGAAAAATGCGTCCATCAGCCTTGCCGCGAAAGGACAGACTATCACCATTGACCTTAACAGTGTCAGGCAGAATCCGTACCCTTTCAACAGAATCCGCCAGATTTTGACTCGCTTGGCTCTGTTGCCAATTTTGAAACAGAAACCAGAAGCCAAAGACTCCACAAATCACTAAAACTTTGCCTGTTGATTTCCATGGAAATTGGAAAAAGAGACAGACTAGCAGAAAAACAAAGCCCAACAAAGCAAGATAGGATGCTGAGAAAATAGCGTAATAAAACCAAAGTAACAAAAAACTCAGGTAAATTAGGGGAATGGGGATGTTCTTAATCCACTGTAACATAGTCTTTTAGCTTTTCTATGGTCTTAGCACCAATGCCAGAGACCTTCTTGAGTTCATCAATCGACTTGAATTTCCCATTTGCCTCACGATGGTCTATAATGTCCTGAGCTCGTTTTCCTCCCAGTCCCTTAACCTGTTTAAGCTCTTCCAGACTGGCCTTGTTGAGATTGACCTTCTTTTCCTTGCTTGTTGAAGAAGCTGTCCCCGAACCAGTCTGTTGACTAACTGCTTCTTCTCCCTTAGTAGGAACGTAAACCAGAGCCTCATCACTAACTTTCTGAGCTAGATTGAGCGACTTGCTGTCTGCTTGCTCTGTCAAGCCACCAGCCTTCTGAACAGCATCATTGACTCGACTACCTACAGGCAAGTCATAAATCCCTGGCGATTTGACAGCACCTTTGACATCTACTGTGATTAGATCTTGTTCAAGGGGTTCTTCCTTCTCTTCCTTGTTCACTTCCTTTTCGGATACCAAATCCTTGGAAACAGCTGCAACTTCAGCCTGCAAATTCGTTTCCTTTACAGGTGTTTGTGGAGCTGGCTTTAGCAGGAAAAATCCGCCTACAAGCAAGCCCAGACCAGTACAGATGACGATGATTTTATACTCTTTGATTTTCTCGATAATTGCTTCCATATTTTCTCCTCTCTTAGATTATTCGTAAGAGGAAGAAAAAACAGTCGAAAAATTTCTTTTCAACTGCTTATTTATTTGCAAAATAGTCTTCCTTGGTCAAGACATAATGAACTCTTGTCACGATTCGGCCTTTTTCATGCTGGTCCATACAAGCATAAGCTTCTTCGTGGGAAAAACGCATGCCTGATTTCTCCATGACCTTTCCTGACGCGGGATTAGCCTTATCGTGTAAAGCAACTAACTTATTCATTCCTATCTTCTCAAAAGCTAGCTCAATTACGGCACGATTGGCTTCTGTCGTCAATCCTTGATTCCAATACTTTTTATTGATAATGTAGCCAATAGCTGCCTTCTTAAGAACAGGATCAATCTTGTGCAAGTCAATGGTTCCGATAAACTTGCCGTTATCTTTTAATTCAATCCCCCAGCGTCCCAAGGGATTAGCCAAGTAGAACTGAGCAATATTATTCTTGGTTTCTTCTACATTTTGATTGGTTGAAAAAGTGTAACGTGTATTATCCTTGTCCGAGGCATAGTCAAACATTGCTTCCGCATCATTCAAAGTTACAGGTCTAAGCAACAAACGCTCTGTCTCGACTATGGGATACTGAGCTAGTTTTAAAAAGATTGATTCCATACGTTTCTTCCACTTGAAACCTTTCTAATCTAATATAAGGATATTGAATAAAACATTTAAAAAGCAAACTTATAGTAGATTGAAATAAGATATAAACAAATCAATCAGGAAAGTCAAATTAATTTCTAAAAATGTTTTAGCAGTCACAACGTACTATTCTAGCTTCAATCTACTATAGATTTAGTATTGAGATAACTTTAAGTACAAAAGAACTATCCTTCATATAGAGGTTGAGAATCTAATTCTTCACTCTCTTCTTTTTTAACCGGTTCTGGTTCATAGGCTCGGATAATCTGAGCGACAACTGGGTGGCGAACCACATCCTTGGCTGAAAAATGAACAAAGTCAATCTGGTGAATGTTCTTGAGTTTCTCTTGGGCATCAATCAAACCGGACTTGACATTGCGTGGCAGGTCAATCTGACTGATATCTCCATTGACAATCATCTTAGAATGAAAACCTAAACGAGTCAAAAACATCTTCATCTGCATAATGGTCGTATTTTGCGCCTCATCGAGAATGACAAAGGCATCATCCAAGGTCCGTCCACGCATATAGGCAAGGGGCGCAATCTCAATAATTTCACGCTCCATGAGTCGAGTTGTTTGGTCTTTCCCCAGAATCTGATACAAAGCATCATAAACAGGTCGAAGGTAAGGATCTACCTTCTCCTTAAGATCACCCGGAAGAAAACCTAGACTCTCTCCTGCTTCCACCGCTGGACGTGTCAAGATAATCCTCTTGACTTGCCCACGTTTAAGTGCAGTCACTGCTAAGGTCACTGCAAGAAAGGTCTTCCCTGTACCTGCTGGCCCAATTCCAAAGGTCACATCATGCTGTTTAACACTGTCCACATAAAGTTTTTGACCTAGTGTTTTGACACGGATAGGCTTCCCTGTATTATCCTTGATAATTTCTTCTTCATAAAGGGCGACAAATTTGTCGATTTCATCGTTTTTGACCATGCTAATCGCAGTCACTACATCTGGTGTGCCGACTGTCATTCCACGATTTACCAAAACCATCAAGGCTTGAATAACTTGTCTAGCTTCCTCACAAGCTGACTCCCCCCCCAAGACTTGTACAATCTCTGTACGAGCATGAATCACCACATCAAGCTCTTCTTCCATCAAACGAAGATGGCGCTCATTGGAACCAAAAAGATGAAACAGGTCATCTGGATGACTCAGTTGAATGTCTATTGAATGTTCCTTCAAATAAAGAACCTCTCTAATCCTTTTATTTCTTTTTATTATAGCAAAGGGATGGAGAAATTACTAGCCCAAACCCAATGAATCATGCTAGTGTTCTAAGTATTCTTGCCAGATAGCGTCAAAGTCTCCTAGGTTAAAAGAGAAACTGGCATGTTCTTCCAAAAAGCGACTCACCTCATCAAAATCATCTGTGTGTTTTGGAAAAGCTGATTCCCCGACTTTATCACTTAAA
>NZ_VMKV01000049.1:0-4251 GCF_013276335.1 Streptococcus sp. 2100
TAAACTAACTGAGGATAAAGCGAAGTTAGATGAAGCTGTAAGTACAGAAGGTAAGACACCAGAAAGTATTCAAGCATACGAAGCCGCTAAGAAAGAAGCAGAAGCAGATGTTGCAGCAGCGAAGGAAGCAGCCAAAGCAGTATTAGCTAAAGGTGACAATGCGACAGCAGCTGAAGTTCAAGAAGCGCAAGAAAAAGTAACAGAAGCGCAAGGTAAGTTAGACAAAGCGAAAGAGCAGTTAGTCGACAAAGCAGACAAGACAGCTCTGGTAGTAACGCCAGTAGCAGACCCAGCGCATTTAACAGAAGCCGAAAAAGCCAAAGTTAAAGAAGCCGTTTCGAAAGCTAACCCAACAGCCACCAACGTAGTTGTAAAAGACAATGGAGACGTAACTGTCACATTACCAGATGGAACAACTAAAGAAATTCCATCGACAGAAACCGTAGAGAAAAAATCTGGTAATAATAGTACTGATACTAGCAACAGTGGCAACACCAACAATGGAGCTACTACCAACCCTGCTGGCAGCAATAGCAACAGTGTGACACCAGATAACAGAGGCAATACTCCAGCCCCTGGTGTGACAATTGACAATAGTAGCAATACGACCCTTACTACTCCATCGTCTACTGTTGGACAGGCACAAGCAAGCACTTCGACTCAAGAAACGCCAGTTTCTACAAGCACTCCAAACAATTCAGGAACTACAGTGACTCCTAACGAGACTCGTCCTGTTGACAAGTCTGAGCTTGCTCGATTGGTTGAAGGATTGGAAAGTCGTTTGAAAGATTTGGATGATATAGATAGTACAATGCTTGAGTCAGCTAAAGCTCTTCTTACAGAGATTAAACAAGCTCTTAATGACGAAAGTTTGACAGAGTCCGATTTGCGTGATATTGTTAGAAGAGTGAGAGAGGTAATAGACTCCTTAAAAGGTGTGAAAGAAGACCAGCAAAATCAAGAAAAAGATCAGATGAAAGACGATAGTCAGACAACTACTGAATTTTCATATGTAGTAATGATTGGCAGTCTACTTGCCCTTCTTGGGCTCCTTCTCTTCCTCATCGCGCGTCGTAAGAAAGAGTCAGAACTCAAGAAATTGGTCAAGGAACTAAGCAAGCTTGAAGCAGAATTGGATTCTACAAATGTGGATACGAAAGTTCTCGACCAAGCACGAGAAGCTCTCGCTCAAGCAGTTGCTTTCCTAGCCAATGAGAAAGAGTCTGACCACACAGAAGACGAGTTGATTGAGAAACTCAAAGCGATTCTTGCTCAGCTAAGATAAGCGACATGTTGAAATATCGCAGGCGACCATAGAAGTTACTACATTGCTGGATAATGACGATAGGAAAAGTTAGTCGCAAACCTGTAGTGGGAATATACCAGCTTCTAGTGGGGAAGTGGTTCTGGGAACAGGACACCGTCTTTTAAATGGGAATGCTTCCTCCTCTAGTACAAGTAGAAGTCTTTGATGGTAGAGTAAGATAAAGAAGAAACACGAAACAAGTAAGATAGTTCATGAAATGGAACTGAAAATTGCTGGTGTGGACTCTTGAAGGAAGTAATGGATAGAAAGAAGTTGAAAAGCGTCTTTCTATCCATCTTTCTTTAGGAGTTGATGTAAGCGCTCTCTATCACTTGGTTTTGTCAGATGATTGTGCTCTCCATAACCAACCATACGTATATCATATATAGTAGATTGAAATAAGATATGAACAAAGAGATTGAGAAAGTCAAATTAATTTCTAGAAATATTTTAGAATCCGTAGCCTACTATTCTAGGCTCAATATACTACACTTAAAAAATATTTCTATTGATTAATAGGGATTATTGTGGTATAATCTAGGTAGATTAGAAGTCATCAAAGGTGCAGCAATGTATAACTAGGTGACCTTTTTTCATATAGTGGAGACTGTTAGAATGAATGTTGCCATATTTGAATTAACAAATTTCAAGGAATATATTCCTTGAAATATTGATATAGTTGATAAAATACGATTAGTTTATAATCCTGTGTTAGCACCTACTACGTTAAAAATGGCGATTGAACCTGCACTGACAGAAGAAGAATTGTATCAACATATGAAAGATAAATCTCATTGGGATTTTTCATATAATGTTGATGATGAATTTTATAAAAAGGATTGCGTAGATTTATGGTAAATTGGTTAATCGTCAGTATATTTTAGCTAAGTAAGCCTACTTATTTGATAGTTACCTTAGAAATTTCCTTCAAGAAATATTGGAGAGAATTGAAGTCTTTTTGAAAAAGAGTACCGCTGATGCTCTGACGCTTGGATACCAAAAAACTATTTATATTTTTGAAGACGATGATTTATATTTTTCTGAACAATCTAAATACTGCAAGGATAACCCTAAACGTCAGGATACTGTCTTGAAAACAAAGTATCATTTATCGCGGTTTATTTTTGAAAAACAAGATGATTCCATAGTAAAGAATCAGATTAGACAATATGGTGTTGTGTTGCCTTGGACTGTTTTTCGTTTAATGACATTTGGAAATATATCATCATTTCTTGTCGCCTTACAACCAGGTTATCGAAATAAGGTTGCTGCTTATATTAGTTTGCTCTTGTATAAGGATGATAAAATTCCAGCTAAAATCTTATTGTCCTGGTGTAATGCACTTCGATATCTTAGAAATATATGCTCATATAATGGCAGATTATATGAACGCTTACACCATACCTTACCTGCTCTTCATCATTCTGATAAGGAGTTATTGGAGACAAACTCAGAGAATGATGATAAGACATTATTTATTTATTTTATAGCAATGAGACATCTTATTTTGTCCATATCCCTAGAAACCCAGAATTTTTGGAATAAAAAATACAAAATTTACTAGAAGAAGGAAGTAGAGAACAAGTTGATTTGAGACACTACGGTCTTCCAGAGGACTGGGTGAACTTATTGACAATTAAGAATAGGATAATCTCTTAGATAGATAATTATTGGAAAGAATAAGATAGTATGGAGGTCTAGTATAAAACAAAATAAAGGGCACAAAACTTTTTTATTCTGTGTTGTGCCTTGAGTGAAACAAAAGGAATAAATTATAACAATGAAAAAAGTTGCCATTATTGGAGCAGGAATTGTGGGGACAACAGCTGCCTACTACCTCTCGAAAGAAAGTGACCTAGAGGTAGCCGTCTTTGACCATGGACAAGGTCAGGCTACCAAGGCTGCAGCAGGAATTATCAGTCCTTGGTTTTCCAAACGCCGCAATAAAGCTTGGTACAAAATGGCGCGCTTAGGGGCTGATTTTTATGTGGATTTATTAGCTGATTTAGAGAAATCAGGGCAAGAAATCGACTTTTACCATCGTTCGGGAGTCTTTCTCCTGAAAAAGGATGAATCCAAGTTGGAAGAACTCTATGAATTAGCCCTCCAGCGCAGAGAAGAATCTCCCTTGATAGGGCAATTAGCCATTCTGGACCAAGCATCATCTAATGAATTATTCCCTGGTTTGCAGGGATTTGACCGTCTGCTCTATGCTTCTGGTGGAGCGAGAGTAGATGGCCAACTTTTAGTGACTCGTTTGCTGGAATCCAGTCATGTCAAGCTGGTCAAAGAAAAAGTGACTCTGACACCGTTAGCATCAGGCTACCAGATTGGTGAAGAGGAGTTTGAGCAGGTTATTTTGGCGACGGGAGCTTGGTTGGGGGATATGTTAGAACCCTTGGGTTATGCTGTGGATGTCCGTCCTCAGAAAGGACAGCTCCGAGATTATCAGCTGGCCCAAGACATGGAATTTTACCCTGTTGTCATGCCAGAAGGGGAATGGGATTTGATTCCTTTTGCAGGTGGTAAATTGTCCCTAGGTGCTACCCATGAAAATGATATGGGATTTGATTTGACGGTAGATGAAATCTTGCTCCAGCAAATGGAGGAGGCAGCCTTACCTCACTATCCAGTTTTAGCTAGAGCGACTTCAAGGGCTGAGCGTGTGGGAATCCGTGCCTATACTAGTGATTTCTCTCCTTTCTTTGGGCAAGTGCCAGAATTGGCAGGTGTCTACGCTGCTAGTGGACTAGGTTCATCAGGCCTCACAACTGGTCCTATTATTGGTTACCACCTAGCTCAATTGGTCAAAGGCAAGGAGTTGACTTTGAACCCTGAAAACTACCCAATTGAAAACTATGTCAAACCGGTAAAAAGCGAATAATACTCAATGAAAATCAAAAAACAAACTAGGAAACTAGCAGCGGGCTGCTCAAAACACTGTT
>NZ_VMKV01000005.1:0-26384 GCF_013276335.1 Streptococcus sp. 2100
AACTGACGAAGTCAGTAACTATACATACAGTAAGGCGACGCTGACGTGGTTTGAAGAGATTTTCGAAGAGCATCAACTATTATGCTTTACAAACTAGTGTGGAAGTGGTATACTATAGCTGAAGCTACTAGTAGGTATTACAAAAATAGATTAGAAGGGAGAAGGGATGAAAGAAACTCAACTGTTAAAAGGTGTTCTTGAAGGTTGTGTCTTGGATATGATTGGTCAAAAAGAGCGGTATGGTTATGAGTTGGTTCAGACTTTGCGAGAGGCTGAATTTGATACTATCGTTCCAGGAACTATTTATCCTTTGTTGCAAAAGTTAGAAAAAAATCAATGGATAAGAGGCGACATGCGCCCGTCGCCAGATGGTCCAGATCGGAAGTATTTTTCGCTCACCAAAGAAGGAGAAGAGCGTGTCTCGGTCTTTTGGCAACAATGGGACGATTTGAGTCAAAAAGTAGAAGGGATTAAGAATGGGGGTTAAACCATGAAGAAAATGAAGTATTATGAAGAAACAAACAATTTGTTGCATGAGTTTTCTGAGGACAATCAGCAGTATTTTGAGGAACTGTGGGATAGTTTTAATCTTGCTGGATTTCTCTATGATGAAGACTATCTCAGAGAGCAGATCTATTTGATGATGCTAGATTTCTCAGAAGCAGAACGAGATGGCATGAGTGCAGAGGATTATCTAGGTAAGAATCCTAAAAAATTAATGAAAGAGATGCTCAAGGAAGCACCACGTAGTTCGGTCAAAGAGTCCTTTTTAACACCAATTCTTGTCCTGGCGGTATTACATTACTATCAACTACTAGGCGATTTTTCTAAAGGTCCTCTCTTAACAGTCAATTTGCTCACGTTTTTAGGGCAACTTCTTCTTTTTCTAGTTGGCTTTGGGCTTGTGGCTACAATCTTACGTTGGAGCTTAGTCCAAGATTCTCCTAAAATGAAAATTGGCACCTATATTGTCGTTGGGATTCTTGTCCTTCTAGTTGTTCTGGGATATGTAGGAATAGGAAGTTTTGTACAAGAAGGAGCATTTTATCTTCCTGCTCCCTGGGATAGTTTCCTTGTCTTTACGCTTTCTCTAGTCATCAGTATTTGGAATTGGAAAGAAGCGGTCTTTCGTCCCTTTGTCAGTATGATTGTTGCCTATCTTGTGGTGGGTTCTCTGCTCCGTTATTATGAGTGGATGGGCATTTCAAATGTTTTCCTCACAAAGATTATTCCTTTAGCTGTCCTCTTTATTGGAATTTTTCTCTTGTTCCGTGGGTTTAAGAAGATAAAATGGAGTGAAATATAGTCAAAAAGCCGTTGCAAAGCGGTTTTTTGTTATAATGAAGGAAAGAATGTTAGAAATTAAAGGAGAAAAATTTGATGAGATACATAACTCTTGGTCAAGATGACAAAGAATTATCAGAAATTGTTTTCGGAATGATGAGAATAAAAGATAAGTCTGTCAAAGAAGTTGAAGAGCTTGTAGAAACAGCACTTTCTGTTGGAATCAATGCTTTTGACTTGGCTGATATATATGGTCGTGGTCGTTGTGAAGAACTGTTAGGTCTTGTCCTAAAAAATCGTCCAGATTTAAGAGAAAAGATGTGGATTCAGTCCAAATGTGGCATTCGCATTGAAGAATTTACCTATTTTGATTTTTCTAAGGACTATATTATAAAATCAGTTGACGGTATTTTGCAAAGATTGAAGATTGATCATCTAGATAGCTTGCTTCTTCATCGACCAGATGCTTTGATGGAATCTGACCCAGTAGCAGAAGCCTTTGATCTCCTTTATAAACAAGGTAAGGTTCGAGATTTTGGAGTTTCTAATCAAAATCCTATGATGATGGAGTTGCTTAAAAAAGATGTTAAGCAGCCGTTAGCTGTTAATCAGCTACAATTGAGTGCGGCTTTTACTCCAGGATTCGAATCAGCTTTTCATGTTAATATGGAAGATAGTCAAGCAGCTATGCGAGATGGCAGCATTTTTGAATATTGCCAATTACACGATGTGGTCATTCAAGCATGGTCAGTCTTGCAGTTCGGGTATTTTAAAGGGAATTTTGTTGGAAATGAGAAATTTCAAGCTTTAAATCAAGTACTTGATCGTTTAGCTATTAAATATGGAGTAACCTCTTCAACTATTGCCATTTCTTGGATATTGCGTTATCCAGCAAAAATGCAGGCAGTCGTAGGTACAACAAATCCTAAGCACTTGAGAGAAGTTAGCCGAGCGGCAAACTTTAGCTTAACAAGAAAAGAATGGTATGAAATTTATCTTGCTGCAGGGAATAATTTGCCGTAAGTAGTAGCAGGTTTGAATAACTCACATTCAAAAAGCCGTATAAAGCGGTTTTTTGCTATAATTAAATGAAGAATGTAGAATTAAAGGAGAAAAACATGACATTTGAAGAGATCCTGCCTGGGTTAAAGGCTAAGAGAAAATATGTACGAACTGGTTGGGGAGGTGCGGAAAACTATGTCCAACTCTTTGATACCATCGAGCAAAATGGGCTTGCACTTGAAATGACACCTTATTTCCTAATCAACGTTTCTGGCGAAGGAGAAGGTTTTTCCATGTGGAGCCCGACAGTTTGTGATGTTTTGGCAACGGATTGGGTAGAAGTGCATGACTAAACGTGTACTCATTACAGGAGTGAGTTCAGGGATCGGATTGGCTCAAGCTCGCCTCTTTTTAGAGAAGGGCTATCAAGTTTATGGAGTTGACCAAGGTGAAAAGCCACTCTTAGAGGGTGATTTTCACTTTTTACAGAGAGATTTGACCTTGGACTTGGAACCTATTTTTGACTGGTGCCCTCAGGTGGATGTTTTGTGTAATACTGCTGGAGTTTTGGATCATTACAAACCACTGTTGGAACAAACGGCGCAGGACATTCAAGAGATTTTTGAAATCAACTACATTATTCCAGTAGAGTTGACTCGGTATTATTTGACACAAATGCTGGAAAATAAAAAGGGAATCATCATCAATATATGTTCCATTGCTTCTAGCCTAGCAGGTGGAGGTGGTCACGCCTATACTTCATCCAAGCATGCCTTGGCTGGCTTCACCAAGCAGTTGGCTCTAGACTATGCTGAAGCTGGGATTCAGGTCTTTGGTATCGCTCCAGGAGCAGTCAAGACAGCTATGACCGCTGCGGATTTTGAACCAGGTGGTTTGGCTGACTGGGTGGCTAGTGAAACCCCAATCAAGCGCTGGATTGAGCCAGAGGAAATAGCAGAGCTTAGTCTTTTTTTAGCAAGTGGAAAAGCGAGCGCCATGCAAGGACAAATCTTGACAATAGATGGTGGCTGGTCTTTGAAGTAGGAGGAGTTGGATGGAAATCAAAAAACACTTTGGAGTCTACGCTGTTTGCTTAGAAAATGGGAAGTTACTCTGCATTGAAAAAACGAGAGGCCCTTATCAACATCGGTATGATCTACCTGGAGGCAGTCAGCAACTTGGTGAAGGACTGACGGAAACGCTGACTAGAGAAGTTATGGAAGAGACGGGATTTACTGTTAGAAGCTACTCTAATCCTCGAATCTACGATGTTTTCGTCAGAGAAGAGTTAACAAATTTTATGGTTCACCATGTCATGGCCTTGTATGATGTTGAAATGAATGAGAGTGCACCTCAAGTTACGACTTCGGAAGCTGTGTCTGATGGTGCGAATGATTCACTTGGATATATTTGGATGGATATTCAAGAGATTACAGAAGAAAATGCATCGCCATTAGTCTTGAAGGTTAAGTCTGAATTATTAGGATTTCCAGAACTGGACAAGACTTCTTACATGAATTGGAAGGTGAATGATGAGAAATCAACTTGCCCTTAGTGGCGAAAAAATTCTTGAAAAAATTTATCCTCAACTATTTCACCACGTCGGCATGATTCGTGGGGAATATTTGTTGAGAGAGCTTAATCAAAACATCATATTAGCAAGTTGTCAGCAATTTGTAAAAGATTATCTAGAGACTATCTGCTCCCTGTACTCAGATGAAGAAGTTTGGTATCGTTTTTCTGAATTAACGAATACAGAAGCCAATTGTTTAGTGGGGACTAGAGAGTTTTTTGACGAAGGGCATCCCTTGTTTGGCTATAGAGGAACCAGGCGTTTACTGGCGTGTTTGGATGAATTTCAGGCTGAAGCACATGTCGTTACAGAAGTTTATCAAACCAACCCCAATCTATCTGTTATCTTTCCTTTTGTCAATGATGACGACCAATTAAAACAAGCTATTACAGTATTGCGTCAGCAGGGTTTTACTGGGAAAGTCGGAACGATGATTGAATTACCGTCAGCGTATTTTGACTTATCTAGTATACTGGAAACGGGCATTTCAAAGATTGTAGTTGGAATGAATGATTTGACTTCCTTTGTTTTTGCGACTATGAGAAACAGTCAATGGCATGATATGGAAAGTCCAATAATGTTAGATATGCTAAGAGATATGCAGGATAAAGCAAGAAAGAACAAGATTGATTTTGCTGTAGCAGGCTATCTGAATACTTCTTTCATACAAAAAATGAATCAGTTGGGTATCAAGTGCATTATCCACTACAGTTCTATTCCAGAGATTTTTGATTTAGAGATTGACCATCCAGATCATCTTAAACACATAAAAGAAGAAAGTAAAAAATTACAAAGGAGTACCCATGATACCGCAAGAAATGTGGAATAAATACAAGCAAATCAATCCTTTGATCGGAGATGAAATCGATGCTTGGGCTTTTGGAGTTGAACCAGATCTTTTAGCGGATTTGGTGTTTAAAGGAGAAAAGACAGCAACAGCATCAGCCTATGACCTCTATGTACTAGAAGACGAACCACTTCCCCAAGTAGGGACCTTCGATATCATTTTAGATAGTCAAAATCAGTCTGTCTGCATTGTCGAAATTACAAAGGTTTCTGTTGAACTCTTCAATCAAGTTTCTGCGCAACATGCCTTTAAGGAAGGTGAGGGAGACAAATCACTTGCCTATTGGCGCCAGGTTCATGAGGACTTTTTCACAGACTGTTTGGGTGAAGTAGGGCTGACTTTTACATCTGAAAGCAAGGTTGTTTTAGAAGAATTTCGCAAGGTCTATCCACTGTAGACTATTAGAAGGAAGAAAGTTTTGGAAATCGCTGTCCAATCCTTTTTTTTCAAGCAAAACATGATATAATAAGTTTGTTTGAAGAAGAGCAGCAGCTCTTAAACTTAGAATAGGAGAAAACTATGCAAGCAGTTGAACATTTTATTAAGCAATTTGTTCCTGAACATTATGATTTATTTTTAGATTTGAGTCGTGAGACCAAGACTTTTTCTGGGAAAGTGACCATCACTGGTCAAGCACAGAGTGACCGCATCTCCCTCCACCAAAAAGACTTGGAAATCACCTCTGTAGAAGTTGCAGGTCAAGCTCGTCCATTTACAGTTGACCATGACAATGAAGCCCTTCATATCGAATTGGCTGAGGCTGGTCAAGTTGAATTGGTTCTTGCCTTTTCTGGTAAAATTACAGACAACATGACAGGGATTTACCCTTCTTATTATACAGTTGATGGAGTCAAGAAGGAGGTCTTGTCTACTCAGTTTGAGAGCCATTTTGCGCGCGAAGCTTTCCCATGTGTGGATGAGCCTGAAGCCAAAGCAACTTTTGACCTCTCTCTTCGCTTTGACCAAGCAGAAGGTGAATTGGCCTTGTCAAACATGCCAGAAATCGATGTTGAAAACCGTAAGGAAACAGGTATCTGGAAGTTTGAGACAACACCTCGCATGTCTTCTTACTTGTTGGCCTTTGTTGCTGGTGATTTGCAAGGGGTGACCGCTAAAACTAAAAATGGTACCCTGGTAGGTGTCTACTCAACCAAAGCACATCCACTTTCAAATCTTGATTTCTCACTGGATATCGCTGTTCGCTCTATCGAGTTTTACGAAGATTACTATGGAGTTAAGTATCCAATTCCTCAATCTCTCCACATCGCCCTTCCTGACTTCTCAGCTGGTGCTATGGAAAACTGGGGTCTTGTGACCTACCGTGAAGTTTACTTGGTTGTCGATGAGAACTCTACATTTGCTAGCCGTCAACAAGTTGCCCTTGTTGTGGCCCATGAATTGGCTCACCAATGGTTTGGGAACCTCGTGACTATGAAATGGTGGGATGACCTTTGGCTCAATGAAAGTTTCGCTAATATGATGGAATACGTCTGTGTGGATACCATCGAACCAAGCTGGAATATCTTTGAAGATTTCCAAACAGGTGGAGTACCTCTTGCTCTTGAACGTGACGCTACTGATGGCGTTCAGTCTGTCCACGTCGAAGTTAAACATCCAGATGAAATCAATACACTCTTTGACGGCGCTATCGTCTATGCCAAAGGAAGCCGTCTCATGCACATGCTTCGCCGTTGGCTAGGAGATGCTGATTTTGCTAAAGGTTTGCATGCCTACTTTGAAAAACACCAATACAGCAACACCATTGGTAGTGACCTTTGGGATGCCCTTGGTCAAGCGTCAGGACGTGATGTCGCAGCCTTCATGGATTCTTGGTTGGAACAGCCTGGTTACCCAGTTCTTACTGTCAAAGTTGAAAATGATGTCTTGAAGATTTCACAAAAACAATTCTTCATCGGTGAGAACGAAGACAAGAACCGTCTCTGGGTGGTGCCCCTCAATAGCAACTGGAAAGGTTTACCTGATACACTTGAAACTGAAAGTATCGAAATCCCAGGCTACGCAGCTCTTCTTGCTGAAAATGAAGGAGCTCTTCGTCTCAACACTGAAAATACAGCCCACTACATTACAGGCTATCAAGGAGACTTGTTAGATGCTGTTCTTTCTGACCTAGTTGATCTTGATAACACAAGCAAATTGCAAATCGTCCAAGAACGTCGTTTGCTTGCTGAAGCAGGACACATTTCTTATGCAGACTTGCTCCCAGTCCTTGATAAACTTGCTAAAGAAGAATCTTACCTTGTCGTTTCAGCTGTTTCTCAAGTAATTTCTGCCCTTGAGCGCTTTATCGATGAAGGAACAGAAGCTGAAAGAGCCTTCAAAGCCTTGGTTGCTAAATTGGCTCGTCACAACTATAACCGTCTTGGTTTTGAAGCTAAAGACGGAGAATCAGATGAGGATGAATTGGTTCGTCAGTTGGCTGTTTCGATGATGATTCGCTCAAATGATGCAGAAGCTAGTCAAGTCGCTAGCCAAATCTTCGCGGCTCACAAGGAGAATCTTGCAGGACTTCCAGCAGCTATTCGCTCACAAGTTCTGATCAATGAGATGAAACATCATGAGACTAAAGACTTGTTAGCACTTTATCTTGATACTTATACTCATGCAACAGATGCTGTCTTTAAACGTCAGTTGGCATCTGCTCTTGCCTATAGTAAAGATGCGGACAATATCCAAACCTTGATTGCTGCTTGGAAGGACAAATTTGTGGTGAAACCACAGGACTTGTCTGCTTGGTATTACCAATTCCTAGCTCATCAAGCAACTCAGAAAACAGCTTGGTCTTGGGCGCGTGAAAACTGGGCTTGGATTAAGGCAGCCCTTGGTGGAGATATGAGCTTTGATAGCTTTGTTATCCTTCCTGCTCATGTATTTAAGACTCAGCAACGCTTGGCGGAATACAAGGAGTTCTTTGAGCCGCAACTTTCTGACCTTGCTCTTAGCCGTAACATCGGTATGGGAATCAAGGAAATTGCAGCGCGTGTTGACTTGATTAGCCGTGAAAAAGCTGCAGTCGAAGCAGTTGTTCTTCAATACGGAAATGCATAAATAAGACTAAAATAAAAAGAAAACTCAGCTATCTCATGTAAAATGCAGAGAGTTGAGTTTTTTTTAAGGCAAATTTGGTATAATAGTTTTAATAAGGAGGAGTTTCTCATGATAAAAATCTTATTGGTTGAGGATGACCTAGGCCTGTCAAATTCAGTATTTGACTTTTTAGACGATTTTGCGGATGTTATGCAGGTATTTGATGGGGAAGAAGGTCTCTACGAAGCTGAGAGTGGTGTCTATGACTTGATTTTGCTCGATTTGATGTTGCCAGAAAAAAATGGTTTCCAAGTCTTAAAAGAATTGCGTGAAAAGGGAATTACGACACCAGTTCTGATCATGACCGCCAAGGAAAGTTTGGATGACAAGGGACATGGATTTGAACTTGGAGCGGATGATTATCTGACCAAGCCTTTCTACCTAGAAGAACTCAAAATGCGGATTCAGGCCCTTCTCAAACGTTCAGGGAAGTTTAATGAAAACACCTTGACTTATGGGAATATCGTGGTTAATTTATCAACCAATACCGTTAAAGTTGAAGATACTCCTGTCGAATTGCTGGGGAAAGAGTTCGATTTACTAGTTTATTTCCTTCAAAATCAAAATGTTATTTTGCCTAAGACGCAGATTTTTGATCGTCTATGGGGATTTGATAGTGACACAACGATTTCAGTTGTCGAAGTTTATGTTTCAAAAGTCCGTAAGAAATTAAAGGGAACCACTTTTGCAGAGAATTTGCAAACCTTGCGCAGTGTTGGGTATATTTTAAAAGATGTTCAGTAAACTAAAAAAAACATGGTATGCGGATGATTTTAGTTATTTTATCCGCAACTTTGGTGTCTTCACTCTGATTTTCTCTACCATGACTCTGATTATTTTACAGGTCATGCACTCGAGTCTCTATACTTCAGTGGATGATAAGCTCCATGGACTAAGTGAAAATCCTCAAGCAGTTATTCAACTGGCAGTGAATAGGGCAACAGAAGAGATTAAAGATTTAGAAAATGCTAGGGCGGACGCTAGTAAAGTAGAAATAAAACCTAATGTCAGTTCCAATACGGAAGTCATTCTCTTTGATAAGGACTTTACTCAACTTCTTTCTGGAAATCGATTTTTGGGCTTGGATAAGATTAGGTTAGAGAAAAAAGAACTAGGCCATATCTACCAGATTCAGGTTTTTAATAGCTATGGGCAGGAAGAAATCTATCGCATGATTTTGATGGAAACCAATATCAGTTCGGTTTCAACCAATATCAAGTATGCTGCTGTCTTGATAAATACCAGTCAGTTGGAGCAGGCCAGTCAAAAGCATGAGCAATTGATTGTCGTTGTGATGGTAAGTTTCTGGATTTTGTCTTTGCTTGCAAGTCTTTATCTAGCTCGGGTTAGTGTTCGACCCCTGCTTGAGAGCATGCAGAAGCAGCAGTCCTTTGTGGAAAATGCCAGTCATGAGTTACGGACTCCACTTGCAGTTTTGCAAAATCGCTTAGAGACCCTTTTCCGTAAGCCAGAAGCTACCATTATGGATGTGAGCGAAAGTATTGCATCGAGTTTGGAAGAAGTCCGAAATATGCGTTTTTTGACGACAAACTTGCTGAACTTAGCTCGGAGAGATGATGGGATTAAGCCGGAGCTTGCAGAAGTTCCAACTAGTTTTTTCAATACGACTTTCACAAACTATGAGATGATTGCTTCGGAAAATGATCGTGTCTTCCGTTTTGAAAATCGTATCCATCGTCCGATTGTCACAGACCAGCTTCTCTTGAAGCAGTTGATGACTATCCTATTTGATAATGCTGTCAAGTATACTGAAGAGGATGGTGAAATTGATTTTCTTATCTCGGCGACCGATCGTAATCTGTATTTACTGGTTTCTGATAATGGAGTCGGTATTTCGACAGAAGATAAAAAGAAAATTTTTGATCGTTTTTATCGAGTGGACAAGGCTAGAACTCGTCAAAAAGGTGGTTTCGGTTTAGGATTATCTCTGGCCAAGCAAATTGTAGATGCGCTTAAAGGAACCATTACTGTTAAAGATAATAAACCCAAGGGAACAATCTTTGAAGTGAAGATTGCCATCCACACACCATCGAAAAAGAAAAAATAAAAAGAGTCTGGGGCAAAAGTCTAACCTTAAATATAAAAAGCGAACAAAACAAGTTATCTGACACTCAGAATTCTGTTTTGTTCGCTTTTTTGTCTAATCTATCGATTTTAAAAACTTATAATAAAGAATTCCTAAAATCAAAATCCTTTTGTCCCAGACTCTTTTGGATTTATTTTCTACGTTTTCGTTTGATAATAGACCGTTGAACTTTTAAAACAAGTAAGCTGGATCCGATTGCTGCGGCAAAGGCAAGAGCAGTTGATAATTTTAATGCTAAAAAGATAAAACTAAAGATAGCAATACAGATACAAAAAACAGCGATATTAACAAAAAATAAAATTTCTTTGAGATTGCTATCAGCTTGTGCTTCAGGTGCATAAGCTTGATAATGAGGAAGTTGCTGGTTTAATTCTTCTTGATAGTCTACCTCATAGGATTGTAATTTTCTTACGGGCATGATTCTCTCCTTAACAGTACATACCTATTTTATCATTTTTTCGGCAGAGAATTATTACAGAAAGGTTACAAAAAGAATAAAGTCCCTTTTCATTTTCAAAGCATGGCTGATTTGCTAGAAATGTGGTATAGTTTTTCCTATGGAAAAGATTATCATTACAGCAACTGCTGAAAATATTGAACAAGTTAAACAATTGCTTGAGGCTGGCGTAGACCGTATCTATGTCGGTGAGAAAGATTTTGGCCTTCGTCTGCCAACAACCTTTAGTCATGACCAATTGCGTGAAATCGCTAAGCTGGTTCATGATGCTGATAAGGAATTGCTCGTTGCGGTCAATGCTCTCATGCACCAAGATATGATGGACCTTATCAAGCCTTTCTTAGACTTCTTGGAAGAAATCAAGACAGACTATATTACGATTGGGGATGCAGGCGTCTTTTACGTAGTTAACCGCGATGGTTATTCATTTAAGACCATCTACGATGCTTCAACCATGGTAACTAGCAGTCGTCAGATTAACTTCTGGGGACAAAAGGCTGGCGCATCTGAGGCTGTTTTGGCGCGTGAAATTCCATCAGCTGAACTTTTCAAAATGCCAGAGATTTTGGAAATTCCTGCTGAAGTTTTGGTTTACGGTGCTAGCGTCATCCATCATTCTAAACGTCCACTCTTGCAAAACTACTATAACTTTACACATATCGATGATGAAAAGACGCATAAACGTGACCTCTTCTTGGCTGAGCCAAGTGATCCAGAGAGCCACTATTCCATTTTTGAAGATAATCATGGGACCCATATCTTTGCCAACAATGACCTTGATTTGATGATCAAATTAACAGAATTGGTGGAGCATGGCTTTACTCACTGGAAATTAGAAGGTCTCTATACACCTGGTCAGAACTTTGTTGAGATTGCAAAACTCTTTATCCAAGCGCGTAGCTTGATCCAAGAGGGCAACTTTAGTCATGACCAAGCCTTCTTGCTGGATGAAGAAGTGCGCAAGTTACATCCTAAAAACCGTTTCCTTGATACAGGATTTTATGATTACGATCCTGACATGGTTAAATAAAGTAAATGATTCGTTGAGAGAAGGAAGATGCAAATATTTCTTCTCTCAATTTTTCTTATTCTCCAATATTTTCAAAAAAATCAGCAGGCTAGGATGCTCTGTTTGCTGGGATTTTTAACACAAGTAACCTTCTTGAGTTTGAAAATTATCACATGTTTGCAGGTGCCAAATGGCCCTTTTTTTGGTATAATTTTTTATAATGAAAACGATTGGTAATCGCTATGTTGTGGTGGATTTAGAGGCAACTAGCACAGGTAGTAAGGCTAAAATTATCCAAGTGGGAATTGTCGTGATTGAGGACGGAAAAATCGTTGATCACTATACGACGGATGTCAATCCACATGAACCCTTGGATGCTCATATCAAAGAACTGACAGGATTGACAGACCAACGTCTGGCGCAAGCACCTGATTTTTCGCAAGTTGCTAGAAAAATCTTTGACTTGGTAGAGGATGGGATTTTTGTAGCCCACAATGTTCAGTTTGATGCCAATCTTTTGGCGGAAAATTTATTTTTTGAAGGTTATGAGCTAAGAAATCCTCGTGTTGATACGGTCGAATTGGCTCAGGTCTTTTTCCCTGAACTGGAAAAATATAGTTTGCCGATATTGTGCCGAGAATTAGGAATTCCTCTTAAACACGCACACACAGCCCTTTCAGATGCCCAAGCTACAGCAGAATTACTTCTTTTTTTACGGGAAAAGATGACCCAGCTTCCTAAAGGACTCTTGGAACGCTTGCTGGAAATGGCTGACGCCCTCCTATATGAGTCCTACCTGGTTATTGAAGAAATTTATCGCAGCCAATCTATTCTGAGTTCTTCAGATTTGGTCCAAGTTCAAGGACTGTATTTCAAGAAAACTGCAGATTCCATGGAGTCACGAAAACTATCTCAAGATTTTTCTAAAAATATTTCTCTGTTGAATCTTGAAGTGAGGGAGGAGCAAGAGA
Source organism: Streptococcus sp. 2100 (assembly GCF_013276335.1). NCBI lineage: Bacteria > Bacillati > Bacillota > Bacilli > Lactobacillales > Streptococcaceae > Streptococcus > Streptococcus sp. 2100. The sequence continues at coordinate 12,356 of NZ_VMKV01000005.1, forward strand.
GTTTTGCTAAAGAAGTCGGTTTGTTATTGAAGGATGAGCCTATATCATTAATTCAAGCGCCGACAGGAATTGGGAAAACATATGGCTATCTCTTACCCGCTTTGTCCCAAGTGGAAAATCGTCAGATTGTCCTTAGCGTTCCGACAAAGATTCTTCAAAATCAAATCATGGAAGAAGAAGGTAAACGTCTCAAGGAAGTGTTCCATATAGATATTCGTAGTTTAAAGGGGCCTCAAAATTATTTGAAGTTGGATGCCTTTTATCGTTCCTTGCAGGAAAATGATGAAAATCGCTTATTTAGACGCTTTAAAATGCAAGTCTTGGTCTGGCTGACAGAGACAGAAACGGGGGATTTGGATGAAATTGGTCAACTCTACCGTTACCAACATTTTCTAACAGATCTTCGTCATGACGGGAATTTATCATCTCAAAGCTTATTTGTGACGGAAGATTTTTGGAAACGTAGTCAAGAAAGAGCACAAACCTGCAAGCTTTTAGTGACCAATCATGCCTATCTTGTAACCAGACTTGAAGATAATCCTGAATTTGTCAGTGACCGTTTACTGATTATCGATGAAGTTCAAAAAGTTTTGTTGGCTTTAGAAAATCTGCTTCAAGAGACCTACGATATCCAGTCTATTATCGATTTGCTTGATAAGGCCTTACTGGAGGAGCAAAATAAGGTCCAGCAACGAATACTAGAAAGTATTCGCTTTGAGTGCTTCTACTTGATAGAACAATTTCAGTCTGGTAAATCTAGGAAAAATATCTTAGATTCTCTAGCCAATCTCCATCAGTATTTTTTAGAATTAGAAGTAGAAGGCTTTGAGGAGCTGGTCCGCTATTTTACAGCTGACCGAGATTACTGGCTTGAAGCAACTGAAACGAGTCAAAAGAAAATTCAGATTTCTTCTACAAAATCTGGCCGTATTCTTCTGTCCTCTTTAATACCTGAGAGTTGTCAAGTCTTGGGAGTGTCGGCTACTCTTGAGATTAGTCAGAGAGTTTCTTTGGCAGACCTGTTAGGCTATCCTGAAGCCAAATTTCTTAAGATTGAAGCTCGTAGAAAACAGGACCAAGAAGTGGTCTTGGTCAAAGATTTCCCTCTGGTGACAGAAACTTCCTTAGAAGTCTATGCCAAAGAGGTAGCTGATTTACTAGTGGAAATTCAAGCTTTCCAGCAACCGATTTTGGTTCTCTTTACCGCTAAAGATATTCTTCTAGCAGTTTCAGACATACTTCCTGTAAGCCATCTGGCTCAGTATAAAAATGGGGATGTTCATCAGCTAAAGAAGCGCTTTGAAAAAGGAGAACAACAAATCTTGCTTGGTGCAGCAAGTTTCTGGGAGGGAGTTGATTTTTCAAGTCATCCTTTTGTGATTCAAGTTGTACCAAGACTTCCTTTCCAAAATCCCCAAGAGCCCTTGACGAAAAAGATCAATCAGGAACTAATTCAAGAAGGGAAAAATGCCTTTTATGATTATCAATTGCCAATGGCCATTATTCGTTTAAAACAGGCTTTGGGAAGAAGTATGAGACGCGAACACCAACGTTCTTTAACTCTTATTTTGGATAGGAGAATTGTCGGAAAACGATATGGTAAGCAAATAGTGACTTCTCTAGCAAAAGAAGCGACTGTTAAAACCGTCTCTCGATCCGAAGTTGATGAAGCTGTTGATAAATTTTTAAATGAACTTTGATAAATAGTATTGTATGAAAGTATAAGGTTAGTGTATATGAAACGTTCTCTCGACTCAAGAGTCGATTATAGTTTGCTCTTGCCAGTATTTTTTCTACTGGTTATTGGCGTGGTGGCTATCTATATAGCTGTTAGTCATGATTATCCAAACAATATTCTGCCCATTTTAGGGCAGCAGGTCGCCTGGATTGCCTTGGGGCTTGTGATTGGTTTTGTGGTCATGCTCTTTAATACAGAATTTCTTTGGAAAGTAACCCCCTTTCTGTATATTTTAGGCTTGGGACTCATGGTCTTGCCAATTGTCTTTTATAATCCAAGCCTAGTTGCATCAACGGGTGCCAAAAACTGGGTATCGGTAAATGGTGTTACCTTGTTCCAGCCGTCAGAATTTATGAAGATATCCTATATCCTCATGTTGGCTCGTGTCATTGTCCAGTTTACCAAAAAACATAAGGAATGGAGACGCACGGTTCCGCTGGACTTTTTGTTAATTTTTTGGATGATTCTCTTTACTATTCCAGTCCTAGTTCTTTTAGCACTTCAAAGTGACTTAGGGACGGCTTTGGTTTTTGTAGCCATTTTCTCAGGAATCGTTTTATTATCAGGGGTTTCTTGGAAAATTATTATCCCAGTATTTGTGACTGCTGTAACAGGAGTTGCTGGTTTCTTAGCCATCTTTATTAGCAAGGACGGACGAGCTTTTCTTCACCAGATTGGAATGCCGACCTACCAAATCAATCGGATTTTGGCTTGGCTCAATCCCTTTGAGTTTGCCCAAACAACGACTTACCAGCAGGCTCAAGGGCAGATTGCCATTGGGAGCGGTGGTTTATTTGGCCAAGGTTTTAATACTTCAAATCTGCTTATTCCAGTTCGTGAGTCAGATATGATTTTCACGGTCATTGCAGAAGATTTTGGCTTTATTGGCTCTGTCCTGGTTATTGTCCTTTACCTCATGTTGATTTACCGTATGTTGAAGATTACTCTCAAATCAAATAACCAGTTCTACACCTATATTTCCACTGGTTTGATTATGATGTTGCTCTTCCACATTTTTGAAAATATCGGTGCTGTAACGGGCTTGCTTCCTTTGACCGGGATTCCACTGCCTTTCATTTCGCAAGGGGGATCGGCTATTATCAGTAATCTGATTGGTGTTGGTTTGCTTTTATCGATGAGTTACCAGACAAATCTAGCTGAAGAAAAGAGCGGAAAAGTTCCATTCAAGCGGAAAAAGCTTGTATTAAAACAAATCAAATAAGGAGAAAATCATGGTAAAAGTAGCAGTTATGTTAGCTCAGGGCTTTGAAGAAATTGAAGCTTTGACAGTTGTAGATGTCTTGCGTCGTTCAAATATTACTTGTGATATGGTTGGTTTTGAAAAGCAAGTAACGGGTTCGCATGCAATCCAAGTAAGAGCAAATCATGTCTTTGATGGAGATTTATCAGACTATGACATGATTGTTCTTCCTGGCGGTATGCCTGGTTCTGCACATTTGCGCGATAATCAGGCCTTGATTCAAGAGTTGCAAAGATTCGAGCAAGAAGGGAAGAAACTAGCAGCCATTTGTGCGGCACCAATTGCCCTCAATCAAGCAGGGGTATTGAAAAACAAGCAGTACACTTGTTATGATGGTGTTCAAGAGCAAATCCTTGATGGTCACTACGTCAAGGAAACAGTAGTGGTAGATGGTCACTTGACAACCAGTCGAGGTCCCTCGACAGCCCTTGCCTTTGCCTACGAGTTGGTAGAGCAACTAGGAGGAGACGCAGAGACTTTACGAACAGGAATGCTCTATCGAGATGTCTTTGGTAAAAATCAGTAAAACGGGAGTTATTCTCTCGTTTTTTATGTGGAAAAATCAGGGAAATCATCGCTTTTTTCATAAAAAAATGCTATAATGAAGGGTATGAAATATCACGATTATATCTGGGATTTAGGTGGAACTTTACTGGATAATTATGAAATTTCAACAGCTGCATTTGTTGAAACATTGGCACTGTATGGCATTATACAAGACCATGACAGTGTCTATCAAGCTTTAAAGGTTTCTACTGATTTGGCGATTGAGACATTCGCTCCCAATTTAGAGAATTTTTTAGAAAAGTACAAGGAAAATGAAGCCAGAGAGCTTGAACACCCGATTTTATTTGAAGGAGTTTTTGACCTATTGGAAGACATTTCAAATCAAGGTGGCCGTCATTTTTTGGTCTCTCATCGAAATAATCAGGTTTTGGAAATTTTAGAAAAAACCTCTATAGCAGCTTATTTTACAGAAGTGGTGACTTCTAGCTCAGGCTTTAAGAGAAAGCCAAATCCCGAGTCCGTGCTTTATTTAAGAAAAAAGTATCAGATTAGCTCAGGTCTTGTCATTGGTGATCGACCGATTGATATCGAAGCAGGTCAAGCTGCAGGACTTGATACCCACTTGTTTACCAGTATCGTGAATTTAAGACAAGTATTAGACATGTAAGAAAAAGGAATAAGATGACAGAAGAAATCAAAAATCTGCAGGCACAGGATTATGATGCCAGTCAAATTCAAGTTTTAGAGGGCTTAGAGGCTGTTCGTATGCGTCCAGGGATGTACATTGGATCAACCTCAAAAGAAGGTCTTCACCATCTAGTCTGGGAAATTGTTGATAACTCAATTGACGAGGCCTTGGCAGGATTTGCCAGCCATATTCAAGTTTTTATTGAGCCAGATGATTCGATTACTGTTGTGGATAATGGGCGTGGTATTCCAGTCGATATTCAGGAAAAAACAGGTCGACCTGCCGTTGAGACTGTCTTTACTGTCCTTCACGCTGGAGGAAAATTTGGCGGTGGCGGATACAAGGTTTCAGGTGGTCTTCACGGCGTGGGGTCGTCAGTTGTTAATGCCCTTTCAACTCAATTAGACGTTCATGTTCACAAAAATGGTAAGATTCATTACCAAGAATACCGTCGTGGTCATGTTGTCGCAGATCTTGAAATAGTTGGAGATACGGATAAAACAGGAACAACGGTTCACTTCACACCGGACCCAAAAATCTTCACTGAAACAACAATCTTTGATTTTGATAAATTAAATAAACGGATTCAAGAGTTGGCCTTTCTAAATCGCGGTCTTCAAATTTCAATTACAGATAAGCGTGAAGGTTTGGAACAAACCAAGCATTATCATTATGAAGGTGGGATTGCTAGTTACGTTGAATATATCAACGAGAACAAGGATGTAATCTTTGATACACCAATCTATACAGACGGTGAGATGGATGATATCACAGTTGAGGTAGCCATGCAGTACACAACTGGTTACCATGAAAATGTCATGAGTTTCGCCAATAATATTCATACCCATGAAGGTGGAACGCATGAACAAGGTTTCCGTACAGCCTTGACACGTGTTATCAACGATTATGCTCGTAAGAATAAGTTACTGAAAGACAATGAAGATAATTTAACTGGGGAAGATGTCCGCGAAGGATTAACTGCAGTTATCTCAGTTAAACACCCAAATCCACAGTTTGAAGGACAAACCAAGACCAAATTGGGAAATAGCGAAGTGGTCAAGATTACCAATCGCCTCTTCAGTGAAGCCTTCTCCGATTTCCTCATGGAAAATCCACAGATTGCCAAGCGTATCGTGGAAAAAGGGATTTTGGCTGCCAAGGCTCGTGTGGCTGCCAAGCGTGCGCGTGAAGTCACTCGTAAAAAATCTGGTTTGGAAATTTCCAACCTTCCAGGGAAACTAGCAGACTGTTCTTCTAACAATCCTGCTGAAACAGAACTCTTCATCGTCGAAGGAGACTCAGCTGGTGGATCAGCCAAATCTGGTCGTAACCGTGAGTTTCAGGCTATCCTTCCAATTCGCGGTAAGATTTTGAACGTTGAAAAAGCAAGTATGGATAAGATTCTAGCTAACGAAGAAATTCGTAGTCTTTTCACAGCCATGGGAACAGGATTTGGCGCAGAATTTGATGTTTCGAAAGCCCGTTACCAAAAACTCGTTTTGATGACCGATGCCGATGTCGATGGAGCCCATATTCGTACCCTTCTTTTAACCTTGATTTATCGTTATATGAAACCAATCCTAGAAGCTGGTTATGTTTATATTGCCCAACCACCAATCTATGGTGTCAAGGTTGGAAGCGAGATTAAAGAATATATCCAGCCGGGTGCAGATCAAGAAATCAAACTCCAAGAAGCTTTAGCCCGTTATAGTGAAGGTCGTACCAAACCGACTATTCAGCGTTATAAGGGGCTAGGTGAAATGGACGATCATCAGCTGTGGGAAACAACCATGGATCCCGAACATCGCTTGATGGCTAGAGTTTCTGTAGATGATGCTGCAGAAGCAGATAAAATCTTTGATATGTTGATGGGGGATCGAGTAGAGCCTCGTCGTGAGTTTATCGAAGAAAATGCTGTCTATAGTACACTTGATGTCTAAAAAATAGGGAGAAGTAGTTCCCTTGGTCTAAAAAATATGATATAATCGTTACGATTGTTTCAAGTAAAAAAGGAGTTTGATATGTCTAATGGACAACTAATTTATTTAATGGTTGCAATTGCAGTCATTTTAGTTCTGGCTTATGTAGTAGCAATCTTTCTACGTAAGCGAAACGAGGGGAGATTAGAGGCGCTAGAAGAAAGAAAAGAAGAACTATACAATCTTCCAGTAAATGATGAAGTAGAAGCTGTAAAAAATATGCACTTGATTGGACAAAGTCAAGTGGCTTTCCGTGAATGGAATCAAAAATGGGTCGATTTATCTCTCAACTCTTTTGCCGATATTGAAAATAATCTCTTTGAAGCAGAAGGCTATAACCATTCATTTCGTTTTCTCAAGGCCAGTCATCAAATTGACCAAATTGAGAGTCAAATTACTTTGATTGAAGAAGATATTGCTGAAATTCGCAATGCTTTGGCAGACTTAGAGAAGCAAGAATCTAAAAATAGTGGTCGTGTTCTTCATGCTTTGGATTTATTTGAGGAACTTCAGCATAGAGTTGCTGAAAATTCAGAACAGTATGGTCAAGCCTTGGATGAAATTGAAAAACAATTAGAAAATATCCAATCTGAATTTTCACAATTTGTAACCTTGAATTCATCGGGTGACCCTGTGGAAGCCGCAGTGATTTTGGATAATACAGAAAATCACATTTTGGCCTTAAGTCATATTGTGGATCGTGTTCCAGCCTTGGTTACGACGCTTTCTACAGAATTGCCAGATCAATTACAGGATTTGGAAGCCGGTTATCGTAAACTAATTGATGCTAATTATCATTTTGTTGAAACGGATATTGAAGCACGTTTCCACTTGCTTTATGAAGCATTCAAGAAAAACCAAGAGAATATTCGCCAGTTGGAATTGGATAATGCCGAATATGAGAATGGACAGGCACAAGAGGAAATCAATGCTTTGTATGATATTTTTACTCGAGAAATTGCTGCTCAGAAAGTAGTGGAGAATCTACTTGCAACTCTTCCAACTTACCTTCAACATATGAAAGAGAATAATACTTTATTGGGAGAAGATATTGCACGTTTGAACAAGACCTATTTACTTCCTGAGACAGCTGCAAGCCATGTTCGTCGTATTCAGACAGAATTAGAGAGTTTTGAGGCAGCTATTGTTGAGGTAACTTCAAATCAAGAAGAACCAACCCAAGCTTATTCAGTTCTTGAAGAAAATCTTGAGGATTTACAAACTCAACTAAAAGATATTGAAGATGAGCAAATTTCAGTTAGTGAGCGCCTGACACAAATTGAGAAAGATGATATCAATGCACGTCAAAAGTCCAATGTTTATGTCAATCGTCTCCATACTATCAAGCGATACATGGAAAAACGCAATCTGCCAGGTATTCCACAAACTTTCTTGAAATTATTCTTTACGGCAAGCAATAATACCGAGGATTTAATGGTTGAGTTAGAACAGAAAATGATTAACATTGAATCTGTTACCCGAGTTCTTGAAATTGCAACGAATGATATGGAAGCTTTAGAAATGGAAACTTATAATATTGTACAATATGCAACCTTAACAGAGCAACTCTTGCAATATTCTAACCGCTATCGCTCATTTGATGAACGCATTCAAGAAGCATTTAACGAAGCTTTAGATATTTTTGAAAAAGAATTTGATTATCACGCTTCATTTGACAAGATTTCTCAAGCATTGGAAGTGGCAGAGCCTGGTGTAACCAATCGCTTTGTTACCTCATATGAGAAAACACGTGAAACGATTCGTTTTTAAAAAGCTTAGTTCATTCTAAGCTTTTTTCTTTACTCAAAAGCCATGAGTTTACTTATTTATCATTGAAATTAATGCTTGGTTTTGATATTATTTAAATATGAAGAAAGATAGAACAAAGCGTGGTAGTCACGCTAAAATGGGACGGAGTAAAAGAGTCCAGTGGACTCTTTTAGCCTAAGCTAAATTTTAAAAAGCGAGGGTGGTTGTTTTCTCAAAGTTTTGAAGGAGCTAAAGCAAGAGCTATTATTATGAGCTTGTTGGAAACAGCTAAACGTCATCAATTACATAGCGAGAAATATCTATCCTATCTTCTAGAATGTCTTCCAAACGAGGAAACTCTCGTAAACAAAGAGGTTTTAGAGGCTTATTTACCATGGACTAAAGTTGTACAAGAAAGGTGAAAATAAGAAATCTCCAGATTAGGAACTATCGCTAAGTTCACTAATCTGGAGATTTTTCAATAGACTTCGTTATTGTACGGTTACGTTTGTCACAGTTCCTGAAATGCTTAATTCACGATTATAGTAAAATGAAATAAGAATAGGACAAATCGATCAGGACAGTCAAATCGATTTCTAACAATGTTTTAGAAGTAGAGGTGTACTATTCTAGTTTCAATCTACTATAAAAGCACATGAACTATTCTATGACCGTGATTAGTAAGGTTTTTGCTTAATGAGTAATTGAATGGAAAGTAATTATTTAATAAAGAAATTTAGTCTTGTATTAATCGAGATTAAATTTCTTTATGTTTAAATTACATGAGAAGAGTGATTAATATTACAATTTTGTTACAAAATAAGTTTTTGATAGAATTTTCAGATAATTTAGGATATAATACTTTTAATTTAAATAAAAAGGAGTGATTTTATGGGAGACTGCAAAGATTTTTGTCATAAAAAGTACCAAATAGCAACGATTTTTCTGCTATCGGTCTTTGCATGCAGATTTGCTTCAGTACAGGTTAGTGCTGCTGAGGGGAAATTTGAAACATCCAATCAAGTTACACATGCAGTAATAATTAATAAATTAGATGATTCAAATAAGCTCGCACCGTCAGTCACGGCTGACAAGAATGCTCTAGATTCTTCTTCAAAGAAAAAAACAGAAGCGACAGCGTCAGTAAAACAAGATGATTCTATAGAATATAGAGATAATAAGTCAGACAAGAATGTAATCACACAGAAAGAAAAGACTGCTATAAAAAGTGAAGAGAAGAAGGAAGAATCAGCAGTAGAAAGAAGTTCTTCTTCCGAAAGTTCACAATCACAGTCGTTATCTCAAAGTGGACATAAAGAAAAGCCAAATAGTATCTCCAGTAATGAAATGATTACTGTCCCTAAAACATGGGAAGCAGGACACAAAGGGCAAGGAACTGTAGTCGCTGTTATAGATTCAGGCCTTGATTTGAATCATGAAGTTCTGCGTATTTCTGATCCGTCAAAGGCGAAATTTAAAAATCAGGATGATATCGAAAAAGCTAAAAAAGCTGCCGGTATTGACTATGGAAAATGGTACAGTGACAAGGTAGTATATGCTTATGATTACTTTGATGGAACTGATAATATAAAAGATGCTGAAAAAGAGTCTCATGGAATGCACGTTACTGGTATTGTAGCTGGAAATCCAGTTAATAAAGCCCCGAATTCTGAGAAGGTTTATGGGGTGGCGCCAGAAGCTCAAATTATGTTTATGAGAGTTTTTTCAGATAGAGATAAAACTACAGCCTCTGCCCTCTATGTAAAAGCCGTTGATGACGCAGTTGCGTTAGGTGCGGATGTGATCAATATGAGTTTGGGTGCAGGTGCGGGTTCAACTGTAGATGCGGGTTCAGATATTATTGAAGCAGTAAAAAGAGCACGCACTAAAGGAGTATCTGTTGTTATTGCTGCTGGTAATAGCAATACTTTCGGTAGAGGTTTTTCACAACCATTAGCAGAAAATCCTGATTATGGTCTCGTCGGAAATCCCTCTACAGTAGAAGATTCAATTTCTGTTGCTTCGATTAATAATAAAATTCTAACTACTGAAGTCTTTGAAGTAAAAGGTTTAGAAAATGACGCTACCCTTGATTATGGTAAGTTTGATTTTAATAGACCTGAAACAGAAAAAGATTTTGAAAAAGGGAAAGAATACGAATATGTAGCAACGGGTATTGGTCGTGAAGAAGATTTTGCTAATATTGATGTAAGAGGTAAGTTAGCACTGATTCAACGTGGTAAAATCCATTTCTCTGATAAGATTAAAAATGCTCTTCAACACGGTGCAGCTGGAGTTTTAATTTATAACAACGTTGAAGGTGCAAATGTTAGTATGTCTGTTACAGGTGATGCTAAGAAAATCCCATCTGTCTTTATTTCAAAATATTATGGTGAAATTCTTAAGTCTGGTCAGTATAAAATTGTCTTTAATCACAAGATGGATAATCGTAAATCAGATGTTGCAGACCAATTGTCAGATTTTTCAAGTTGGGGAGTTACAACAGATGGACAATTGAAACCAGATGTTACTGCACCTGGTGGAAATATCTATTCATCATTTAACGACAATAGTTATGGAAGTATAAGTGGAACAAGTATGGCGGCCCCTCATGTAGCTGGTGTCGCAGCATTAGTCAAAGAATATTTAGCAAAGAAACATCCTGAATTATCAGCTAGTCAAATTTCAGAGATTGTAAAAGCTTTAATTATGTCTACTGCAAAACCACATTTTAATAAACAAACTGGAGCCTATACTTCTCCACGTCACCAAGGTGCTGGCGTAGTTGACACGATGGCGGCAACAAGCACAGATCTATTTGTAACAGGTGCAAATAATTATCCAAGTGTTACTCTTGGTAATGTTGGTGATAAATTTACCTTTGAAGTTACAATTCATAATATTTCGGATAAAGACCGAACATTGAAGATGATTGTAAATACAAATACGGACGAAGTTGAAGAAGGAAAATTCACTCTCCGTCCACGAAAACTAACTGAAACAGTTTGGCCCGAAGTAACTGTGAAAGCTCATAGTACGAAGACAGTAACAGTTAGTGTAGATACAAGTAAGTTTACTGAAGAACTTAGCAAAATAATGCCAAATGGTTATTTTCTAGAAGGATTTGTTAGATTTGTCAATCCTGCAGATGATGGTTCTGTTATTGGTTTACCATTTATGGGATTTAAGGGAGAATTCCAAAATCTACCTGCAATTGAAAAACCAATTTATCAATTGATTAAGGAAGGAAACAGTGGATTTTACTCTGAAATTGATAAAGATAATCCAGGAATTTCACCTTCAGACGATGCAACTTATTTAACAAGTTCTGAAAATGATGTAAATGTTTTAAAAGCAGAGCGTCAAGGAAATCGAGTGACTGTACTCGGAGTGAAACAAGATGATGAAGGAAAATACCATCTTCAATTAGATGAAAAGGGTAATGTTCGCCTTGCTATCTCGCCGAACGATGATGGTAATAAAGATTCTGTTCAATTTAAAACTCTTGTCTATAGAAACTTGGTAAATCTTCGTGCAACTGTTTATGATTCTTCGGATACAACACACAGTCAGCCTATTTGGCAAAGTCGTCCAACAGACCTTGTGAAAAATTATTTTGATGGCGATACTAGAAATCCAAGAAGTTACATTGTAGATAAAACAGCTTGGGGAGGACAGGATTCTAATGGAAATCGAGTCTCTGATGGAATTTATGACTATGTTATTAGTTATAAGCCAGATGTCCCTGGAGCTGAAGAACAATACACAATATTTAAAATTCAAATCGATACACAAAAACCTCTGATTACTTCGGGATATATTCGTTCTCAAAAAAATCAAGAACAATTTATAGCTCGTAAACCTCAGGATGTCGGAAATGGCGGAATTCTTCTAGAAAAAGTCTTTTATATTCGTCCTTCTGAAAATAGAGAGGCGGCAGATTCAGAAATCGAACAGTATCAGATTATCAAACAAAATGAAGATGGTAGTTATACACTTCCTAAGAACATTGATAAATCGAAAATCTTCTATTATGTGGAAGACTTTGCGGGAAATGTAGATTTTATATCTCTCAAAGATCTTGTAGGTGAAGAAAATAGTGGTCGTGTAAAAATTGCTATACTAAACAATAAAACCAATGATGAGATTGATACAACTTATGTTTATCGCATTAAAAATAGCGAAGGTCAATATGTAACCGTTGATAAGTCAAAAGATATTAATTTCTTGAAATTTGGGCATTATGTTGCAGAAATTTTTAGCTATGATCGTACAGAGTTGAAATTTGTGAGTGCTCTATCTAAGGAATTTGATTTAACGAAAGAAAATAGTTTTCAAACTATTACCTTCTTGGCTAACAAAATGAAATATGCTCCAGTAACGGTTGGCTTTAATCAAGCTGTTCCTGGAACTACAATGATTACTTTAGTAGGTGAAGACGGTCAGAGTCAAGTCTTGCCAGCTGAAACATATGGTAAACATTCTTATGGTAAGAAAGTGGTTACTGGTGAATATAAAGTTCTTGTAAATCTGTCAAACGGTTATGAATTACTTGATAATCTTCAACCATTTAAAGTTCTGTTTGGTAAAAATAATGTTTTGTCACTTTCAGTTGTTTCTAAGTCAGCTCTGATTGCAGCTTTAAATAAACAAATGGAAGTAGTTAAAACTCCAAGATATTATAATACAAAACAGAATTTAAAAGAGATGTTTGAGCAAAGTGTCAAAGATGCGCAACTAGCATTGGGAAGTAAACTTAACCAAGATAAAATTGACCAAATTGTTAAGGCTTTAGAGTCTGCTATGCAAACATTGGATGGTAAGGAATCTGATATCACATCATTGAAGAATGCCATTAAAGCATATGCTGAGACAGTTAAAAAAGGTAAATATATAAATTCTGATCAAGAACGCAAAGGTCAATATGATCGTGAATTTAAACTCTTGGCATTATTAATTACAAAAGATTTGATAACTCAAGATGAAATTGACCGTCTGTTGACCACTTTCTTGCAAGCTCAAGACCAGCTGAATGGGAAAGAAACAGATTTTATGAGCCTAAAGAATGTTATCGAGGATGAAGTGAAGTTCCAAGAAAAAGATCCAAGATTTTTGACAGCTAGCAAAGAGGAGAAAGATGCATATCATCTTATTTTCAACAAAGCTAAGCTACTTTTGGAAAATGCAGAAGCTAGTCAAGAAGAAATTAATGAAGTAATCAAAGCTCTAAAAGAAACGGTTGTAAAACTTAAGGCTAATAAAGTAGAGATTCCAACCAAACCAGTTGTACCAGTTAAGCCGGTTGATCCAACTAAAGCAGTTGCACCAGTTAATCCAGTTATTCCAGCTAAACCAGTTGTAACGATCAAGCCAGTTTCTCAAGTGCAACCTGTTAAATTAGTAAGTCAAAATAGACAAGTCTCAACTATTAAGCCTTCAATTAGCAATGATAAAATTGAGAAAGCTACATCAATTACAATACATCATTCCAATATAGAAGCTAAGCATGAGAATAAAACACTAGCTGGAAGTGATCAACAAGTGCTTTTAGCTACAGTCATCAAAGAAGGAAAACAGTTACCAGCCACTGGTGAGAATAACATGATTTCTATTATGCTAAGTATTTCTGGAATTTCTCTCTTGTTGTCAGTTATTGGACTTGTAACTTTTTCAAAAAGTGAGTAGAGAATACAAGCTAAATTCCCAAAGTAAGTTCCACCGCTAGTAGAATTGGAAGTTAGTCTGAGAAAAATCATAAAAACCAGTGGAATTCCGTGTCAGGGTAAGTTCCACTGGTTTTACTCATGCTTGATTTCTATAGTAGTATCGTGAGCAAAAGGATTCAAATTATAGTATAGTTGCTTAGTTTCAAACAAGCATGTTATAATAAAGCTATGGCATATAGTACAGATTTTAAACAGCGAGCATTAGATTACATCAAAGAGGGGCACAGCCATGTCGAGGCAGCCAAGGTTTTTGATGTTGGCGTCAGAACTCTCTTCACGTGGGAAAAGAACTTACGTGAACAAGGACACTTAGAGAGGAAAAAGCGAGTCGTCAAAAACCGAAAGATTCCTTTAGAGGAATTGAAATCCTTTGTAGAGGCT